>JABSQL010000233.1 GCA_013215865.1 Candidatus Margulisiibacteriota bacterium | reverse complement strand
CCACCAACACAATCATAATCATTCTTCTCGCAAATTCTCCTATCTCTCCACCAAAAATGAGAGTTGCACCTGCCACAACAATCGCAATAACTGAGATTGCCATTGCCACAGGTCCTGTTAAAGATTGCTGTAATGTTACTAATCCGCTCTCCCAAGGAAGTCCTGTGGTTCTAGATGCAAACACACCTTTTGTTCCCCAAAAGTGAACTGCAGATACAAACAGTGACATTTTCAATACTTTAGTTGATTTCATGAATCATCTCCTTATGATTTTTAGATACATTTTCAAAAATATAGCTTCCATTTCCATACCCAGATACTTCGATAATTTCACCAATTCTTCTTCCTGTTTTTGTCTTTTCAATGAACACTACATAATCTATCGCTTCTGCTATTAGGTGTTGCATAGGACTTGGAGATATCTCAGCAACCAACTGTTCCAGCCTAATTAATCCTCCATATGCTGAATTGGCATGAACCGTTGCAATCCCACCTGGATGACCTGTATTCCACGCTTTGAGAAGAGATAACGCCTCCCCTCCCCTAACCTCTCCAACTAGAATTCTATCGGGTCGGAGTCTCATGGTAGCTTTAAGAAGTCTTTGCATATCAACAAGATCAGAGGTTTTTAGAATGACTGAATTGTTAGCGGCGCATTGTATTTCTGAAGTATCCTCAATAATCACTATTCGATGATCTGGATATATTTTTACAATTTCGTGAATAATGGCATTGGTTAGCGTGGTCTTTCCAGAGCCTGTACTACCAACTACCAATATATTTTTTCTCATGATCACAGCTTCCGATATTTTTTGCTCCTCTTCATTGGTCATCGTGCCAGATGCTACATATTCTTTAAGGGAAAATACTTTTGAGGCTCTTTTCCTAATTGTGAAAGTGGGCTTTGATACGATGGGAGGAATCAAACCTTCAAAACGAGACCCATCTATTAATAATTCACCTTCAAGGATTGGATTATCTCTTCTAATAGTCGTATTAAGTGACGTTGCGATTGTTCTCATAAGTGCTTCTGATGAAGACGTTTTAACAGTTCCTACCTGCTTCATGCTTTTTCCGAGCTTTTCTATCCACAATGTGCCGTCTGGGTTAAGTAGTATTTCTATCACTTCCTTGTCTTTCAGTGCCTCAGAAATGACAATACCAAGTTCTCTATTCAGTTTTTGATTTATTCTTTTCGCTTTTTCAGATGTCACGCATATATCTCCCATTTGGTTTATGATTTTTTTCAGGCCAGGAACTTTATTTACCCTTCTTCCAAAGGTTCCCGATTAACAAATTTGGATCATCACGGTGGAATATTTTCGTAAAATTCAGAATCACCCTTTAGTCGTTCTATAAACGCTTCTTTCAAAAAGCCTCCTTTCTCTTCATCTGTTAGATCAAAAATATCGGATAATTTTTTGCATACATCGTATTTGGGTGGTGTATAGCCTTGATTTTCAATTTTACGTACATATGCATCGGTTTTATGAATACATTTTGCAACACTAACCTTGGTTAATTTTTGTCTTACTCTGTATTTTTTAAATGTATCTTTAAATGCCATAATTCCATCAATACCACCTTATTATGGTTCTATTATTCGTCTGCATTATATTTATATATGAAACTATTTGTCAATACAGTATAACATTTCAGAACCATTTTAGTTCTTTTCTTGAGCTGGGTTAATTGAAGAAATTCAGACTGTGAATTTTCTAAAATGTATCTAAATATATCTTATTGGATTATTAGTTGAATAAAGTATGAATGTTCAATTAAAATATGCTTTTAACAGTAGGCTTATTTGATGAAGAGTTTTCTATTTCTTGACATAGTACATAGATATAGTGTACTCTATAGAGCCACATATCTAGTAAGAAAGAAGGAAATTAAATTTCTTGAAGTTCAGGAGGTTAACAGGCATGAATACTAAAAGCAAAACTCTAAGGCAATTAAAAAAAATGATTGACGGCCCTTTAACGATGTCAGATATTCTTTTAGCCACTCGAAAATCGAAAGAACTTTCTCAATCTGATATGGGTAAATTATTAGGCACAAGCAAACAAAATATTTGTAACATAGAGAAAAGACGTACTTTTTTAAGTCCAGAGTTAGCAGCTAAGTACGCAAAAAAATTAGATGAGTCTGAAAAACAATTTATTAGAATATCTCTCCAAGACCTTTTAATACGACATAACCTCCCCTACGAGGTTCATTTAGAAGTAGCTTGATACATATTCATATTTTTGAGTTCAAATGAATTCCCCCATCCTTTAGGCAGAAATTACCTGGGTTTATATTTGACAATTTGTGGGTAATACAGCAAAAACAGGGGAAATGTCGCATCAGAGCACACTCAAATTGGGTTTGAAAATTTTTCAATAATTCGTTTATACTATTATACTTTTATGAACAACGAAAATCTTAACTCGTTAATATACATTAATATCCAAAATAACCGGTTGTTAGGATTGGTTGATAAATATAAACGTAAACCTGGAATTAAGCTAAAAGATGTTCTTAGTGAATTTTCAGAACCATATAAGGACAAAGGGTTTTGTCTTGATTCCCATTCTTTCTTAAACCAATATCAGTTTATAAGTTCTCTTTATGCTATGATCGTTTTACCGAAACAAAAATATTTCAATGAATTGCCTAATATTAAAATTGGTGCCCTTGTTCCAGGATGGGGTCTTAATTTCAAAAACTCTGAATCAAATTATGATTTTAAGGAATTTTTAAGGCGAATGAGAAATTCTGTTGCTCACGGACATATTGAATTCACAGAACAATTGATATTTTCTTTTTCCGACAAAAAACCAGGTGCAAAAGAATCTGACTTCAGTGTTAAATTGACAGAACAACAAATACGTCTTTTTACACGAGCCCTTGCATACTGGTGTCTTAAGAAAGATATAAATTTATCTGGCCTTTAGAACTAACCTCCTGCGACATTTCCCCTGTTTTTGCTGTTTTACCTATTTATAGCCACTATTACTGATAAAGTAATTGATCAGATAAGAAGCCGAGAAATAAGCCGATCCATTTTACCTTAAGGGTACTTACTCATCGATATATTTTTATATGATGGTTGTTTTAGGCTCTTCTTCACATAAATAATCTATTTCTTTGGGATTTCCAATTGTATATATTTCACACGAATGATCCCAAACTGAAGGTAAATATGATAAATCATCATAATGATTTCTTAATCTTCTGGATGTAACGGCTTTAAAACCTTCAACATGTTCATATATATTGGTGTTTGGACTCATATCCATTATGAGCTTAACTTCATTTATAGATATATAAAGATATTGTAGTGTATGCCCGAATCCTTTTATAATCTCGGTAAGCAAAGTACGACATTTTTGTTCTTTGGGTTTTGTTAATATTTTTATTTTTTCTCTCGTTCTCCATGAAATCAAATAGGTACACTTTGTTATATATTTGTCACCTTTGTAACTATGGGAGATAGGAAGATCGATTTTTGTACTTTCAGAAATGCGACCATTTATTACTTCTTCATAAAGAGCATAATCATCTTTTAATCGTTCGATAAGGGCTTCCTCATAAAAATTTACCTTTTCCTCTTTTGTAAGGACAAAAATATCAGCTAGCATCTTGCAAATAGAATACTTTGGAGGTAAATATCCTTCATTTTCTATCTTACGTACGTACGCATCTGTTTTATGAATATATTTTGCAATATCAACCTTGGTTAATCTTTGCCTTATTCTATATTTTTTAAATGAGTCTTTGAATGCCATTTTCTTCCTTAACTTAGCATTTGTTACTTGAATTATTTGCTAATATATTTTTCTTACTGATATCTTTGTTTATAAAAGAAGCCTCCCATATTTAAAATATATCCCAAGTATAGTGTCATATTTTATGTATCGTTGGAATATAAGCCTACCATAATAATATAAACTACCGTCTAAGGACAATTAGCATTATCAGACAATTATCCCAAACCACAATAAAGGAACATTGCTGGAAGGAGTAAATGTAATTCTAGATTAATAAATACTATTATCATTAACATTAATTCTTACATTAAGAGGAAGGCTTACGCCATCCCCTCCTTTGAATTTTCAACAGGTGTTAATGGGTCACCATTTTGTGTTTTTAGATGTTTGATATAATGACCTGGCTTACCCTTATTTACGAATATAGCCGTATACTCCTTCATCTTTTCTTTGTTATAGGTAATTCGGAGATCTCCTATAAGATCTACTAATCTATTTGCCTCTATCTGCTCTTTCTTCTCGATATAGACTGTAAAGAGCATATTGTTGCTTAGTACTTTTACTCTTATCATTTTCTCTGTATTCTCTACTTTGAATACATACCCTTGAATATTTGCTAAATGTTTCATTTTTAATTCCTCCAATTAATTTATTTACTGCTAGAATTGTATTTACCTCCTTTCTATTTATTTTTGATAGGTGAGTAAGGGCATCTATAAAAATGTTCTGTGTAAAGGCCGAAACGAAGTGACGTTCCATTTAGCCTTTACTCAGGTTATTTAGATGCCATAATCAGTTTTCAAAAATTGTTGGGGGTAAATAAAATTCTAAGGTAAATAGTGATGGAGATTATTGATCTGATGAAGACGTTTTAACACTTCCTGAGATTAGGATTATGGATATATTGGGGTATAACTCTTTTAACTTCCCAATTAGAATCCCACCATCCATTTCTGGCATTTGGTAATCAGTTACAACCAAATCAATTCCCTCTTCCTTCTCCAATATCTTGAGCGCTTCAATGCCATTTGAGGCTGACAATGTTTCATGCTCATCAAAAAACACTTCATACATGATTCGACAGGTTAAATCATCGTCTACAACTAATACTTTTCGATTCACTTTCAAACTCCTTTCAAATGATGACAGGCAACCAATTCTCAAAATACTTTTCATCGCAAAGAAGTTTCATTGGTTGCCTTCATAGCATATAGTGCAAGTTTTGTGCCAACTAGGTATAAGTTTGGAGCGACGATATTTCGTCATTTTCTGATTTAGTTGTTATGATATTTCGTACTTTAAAGAATACCTACATAAAAAAAAGCATTTATCTGTTAGAATGTCTTCTGTTTTGAATAAAAGAGATAAACAGATATTCAAATCAATCCCTGGCCCAAAGGAATTTCCTGTGTTGGGAAGCTCTTTACAGCTGGCTAAGGATCCTCTGCATTTCTTATTAAATTGCCTGGATGAATTTGACGGCCCTTTTCGAATTACGGTCGGACCATCTAAAGCAATTTTTTTTGATGGACCAAACTACGTTGAGCATATCTTGTTGAAGCAACATGCCAATTTTAGCAAGCTAACTACTTCCTTTCTCAGATTGAAACTTTTTCTTGGTGATGGACTTCTAACTATTGAAGGAGATCAATGGAAAAAGATTCGAGGCACAATATCACCTTGCTTTCATCAGCAGTATATTCAAAATCTGACTGAGAAAATAAACTCCGTTGTGAACCAGTCTCTTAATAATTGGAAACCAGAGGGCAAAATCAACATTACAAACTCTATCTCTGAATTAACCTTAAAGATCTTAATTAATTCAATCCTAAATACAACCATTGAGATTGACTATGAAAAAATTAAATGCGCTCTTAAAACCATCCATTCTGAACTGTTCACAAAAATCATGTCTCCCCTATTCATACCTCTTTTAATCCCAACCCCAACTAATTTAAAATTAAAAAAAGGATTAAAGATATTTGATGAGACTATTGATAGAATTATTCAAGATCGAATAAATAATTCTATTCCGTCAGAGAAACCCGACATAATTGATCTTATGATGGAAAATGGTATCGATTCCTTAAAGGATCAAATTCTCATGTTTTTTGTTGCGGGCCATGAAACAACCGCTAATATGTTAATTTGGACCTGGTACTTACTGTCAAAACATCCCAATGTTTCAAAAAAATTGCTTGCTGAAATCAAGGGTGTCTTAACATCTGATAATATTACTTTTTCAGATATTAAGAATCTGAAATATACAAAGGCTGTTTTGCTTGAATCTTTGCGGCTTTATCCACCTGTTTGGACAATACCGAGGAGAACAATAAAGAATACAATTATTGATGGCTTTGAAATTCCAAAGGGTACATCGGCTATTTTAAGCACATATATAACACACAGAAATCCAAAATATTGGGATAACCCCGCTGATTTCAATCCGGATCGCTTTCTGGAACCGAATCTTCAAAAAATATCTAAGTTTTCCTACTTCCCCTTTGGACATGGTCCCCGACAATGTTTAGGAAAAGAATTTGCACTTCTAGAAGGAACCATTATTTTAGCTCAAATGGCAAGAAGATTTGAATTCTCTATGATTAATACCAAAATAACCCTGGACCCTAAGCTTACACTGAGGCCTAAAGAAGATATTATTGCTGTGGTCCATCCATATAATGGTTAGCCTTTTTTCCATTCAACATATATTCAAAAATAAATATCGATATTTGAAGCCATTTGGAACCACTTTGGATTCTATCAGACTAACAAAATCTCGCTATTCAGTTTAAAATTTAGGCTATGCATATGAATCCTAAATCTCATCCCATCCAAATATTAAAGCTATTTATGCTAAATATTTTCTTTATTCTTACTATCGATACTTCAATATATGGATTTTCTTTTCTACAATCTGAACATGAAACTCCTTCTGCTCATCCACACATCCTATATGGAATCCCCAAAGGAACATCTACATCCAACTATTATATTAAACGAAAGATATACACTCTATCATCCAACAATGGCACTAAAATGGCTGACTGGGTCGCATATATTGTGACTCTCTCTCACTTTGATTGTGATGAAAATACATCAAGATACTGGGTAGCAGACCCTGAGATTGATCCCGAACACACTTTAGAACCTGGGGACTATGAGAATGCAAATAAAATTCTTTTTACAGATCGTGGCCATCAAGCACCATTGGCCAGCTTTAAGTGTACAGAATACTGGAAAGAAACCAATTATCTATCCAATATCACTCCTCAGAAATCAGATTTGAATCAGGGTTCATGGAAGAAGCTTGAAATATTGGTGAGAAGTAAGGCGGAATCTTCTGGTAACGATATATATGTCATAACAGGACCTCTTTTTGAAAGAGACATGCTTGTTTTGCCTGAAGCAGATGAGCCGCATCAAATCCCTTCTGGTTATTGGAAAATATTGGTTGATGCATCTACAGGTAATCCTCAATCATGGAAAATAGCGGCCTTTATTTTTGATCAGGATACAGAAAAGAATAGTAAAGTCCTTTCACATAAAGTAACCGTTGATGAAATTGAAGAAAGATCGGGCCTGGATTTCTTTCATGCGCTGGATGATCTTACAGAGAATAAACTAGAATCTAATAAAGATTCCGTTTGGATAAATTAAAAATATATTTCTAAATATCACTATTAATTCAAGTATTTGATAAGGCTTCTTTGGTAACCAAGATGGTTCTCTATAATATTGAATAAATAAAGATCACGTCTATCAGGGCTACCCAAACTATGCCTTTCAGCCTGATTCTAGATGCATCCCTTTCCAAAACCCTCCACGCGTGGCGGGTTTTTACTTCTTGTTTAGTTTTCTTAAACACGGGGAATAACATAGTCATGACTCACTCAAAAGATCTAATAAAGTTTTTAACAAATGAGAATCTCCAACTTTCGGATGTGGAGAAGAAGCTTATTAAAAACGCCTCAGGGTCAAGCATTGAATCATATTACCAGAGTTTAATATGCTCTTGGATTTACTCCTCACACCTTAATCGAAAACAACAAGAAAGATCTTCTATTTGGGAAAAATGCCTTGTAATATTGATTGCTTTTCAGTGCTTCCTCTTGTTAGTAAATAGTACATTAATTCCAAGTATTTGGATCTATATAGCAAACCATTTCCAGTAAATAAAAACAAAACCCTCCACGCGTGGCGGTTTTTAAATAATTGAAATATTTGCCCAACATAACTCGACCACTTGACATTAAGAAATATATTAATTAGTATTTGATGTATGGAAACAATTGAGTATAGGAGCCAGCAGGTTGCATTAATGTGTGATATTTCCGTTACTAATTTAAAACGATTAGAATTGTCCGGCTTGCTTCCTACTGCCCGGAGAACTGCCACAGGTTATAGAATATACTCACCTAGCGAAATTGAACATATTAGAGATGTATTAATGAATCGAAAAAAAAAGAGTAAGTGGGATACGATAAAAAATGAAAAAACCAATAGTCGTTAGCATTGTAAATCATAAAGGTGGGGTGGGAAAAACAACATCTGTTATAAACCTTTCTGCTGTCATTGCTGATTCTCCAAAATTGAGAAAAATAAAAAAGAAGGTATTGGTCATTGATTTTGATCATCAAGCAAATGCAACTCTCGTTTTATATAGAAAATGTGATGGTGAATCTTCTATTTATCATAAACTACTTGAGTATTCAGGCATTACTATTACTCACGATTCTCAAGAATATCCAATGGACGTTCTTGTTAAACCATCTACAATCGAAAATGTTGACATTTTTCCCGCTAACTCTCTTGTTAGTACCGCAGAATATGAACTGCTAAATGCTACAAGTCGAGAAACCATCCTTAAAAGAATTATCAACCACAACCAGGATTTTTTAAGTCAATACGCATATATATTGATCGACTGTCCGCCCAGCTTAGGTGTCCTGACAACTAATGCAATTATTGCTTCAGATTATTTATTGATCCCATTAGATGCTAGCTTATTTTCAATGGAGGGTGTATCAATTTTAGATAAAACAATACTAAGACTACAAAAGTTATTTGATATCCACACAAGTATTGCAGGTATGTTTTTTGTTAGATATCAACCTCTTGAATCTGTACACAAAGAAGCTAAGGAACTGATGAGAAGAGAAAAAGGAGACTTATTGCTTGAACAGTCCATTCGTAAGAATACTGAAATTGAAAAGGCGACTTATCATAAACAGCCTGTCATAACTTATTCTCCGACAAGTCTTGGATCCCGAAACTATCAAGCTCTAGGTAGGGAATTTCTCAAAAGGACATTTAAGAAATGAGTAAAAAATTCAAAATGCCTGTTCATGTTGCCAAAGAAGCCTTATCAAACAATACAGACGACATTGTTATTCAAATACCATTAGACAGCATTCAGTGTCCACCACAGGTCCGAAAATATTTTAATAAGGAGTCCATAAAGCAGCTTGCCAAAGACATTGATACCCACGGTTTACATCATCCTATCGTGGTTTCTAAAGAGCCGGATAAGCATGGCACCTATAATCTAATCGTGGGTGGTCGTCGTTATAGAGCTTATGAATTTCTTAAACTTAAAAATATACCCAGTCGAATTGTTTCTCATAAAAAATCTAAGGAAGATATTATTCGTTCTCAGATATCTGAGAATAAGCATAGAGATAACCTTACGCCTTTAGAAGAAGCTGATGCCATTTATATACTTAAAAGTGAGCTTTCTAAAACAAGCAAAATGACACAAAAAGAAATGGCAAAATTGCTTAATATTTCTCTTCGACAAACGGAGAGATTATTCAGAATATATCGAATTCCTCAAGCACATAAAGAATATTTAGCGAGTGTGAACGCATCCTATCGAGATATAGATGATTTCTTGGCTCTAACAGATGATGAAAAAGAGTTTCTTATAATCAATGGGTCACCCCCGAAGGCTTCCAAATCATCTGCCTCAAAAACAAGATACGATACATCCGATGGTATCAAGAATTATAAAAATTCAATCGCTTTAAGAATGAAAATTCATAATAGAGAATCTCAAGAAGATCTTGAAAGAAAAATTAAAATATGTGAAGATTTCATAGAAGAAGCTAGAAAAAGGATCGAAAATGAGTAAGGGTTCCATAGTGCGTTTAAAAAAAGCGTACTATGAAGTCCTTAGGGCTTTAATAAAACTAACAAAGGAGGATGTTTGTTGAACAAGACTAAAAAAGAAAAACTCCATTAAGTAAACGCTTAATGGAGTCCCAATAAATAGAAAAAAACCAATTTGGTGCGGTTTTAATTCAATATACTTACCATAATATCCAAAAATTGAATTATTGTCAAGAATACTTGGGATCTTTTTACCTTTAAAACAGACAAAAATGAGCTATGTCAAATAATTCAATTTCTACACCATACATTAAAATGGAGGATATTTACTCTATTTTTGAGCCTAAACTTCGATCTGGGGAGATAGATGAAAAAGCGTGTTTTTTCTATATTTCATTTGCAGGGAAACTCGTTGCATCCAATAGGAATAGAACCGAATTTGTTCGAGTCGCCCACAATCAATTAGTTACAAGTAACAAGACAATTGAGGAAACTTTTAATTTATCTGTTAGGGGAAGAAAAAGAATACTATCTCAACTAAAAGATTTTCTCGAAATTATTCCTCAAGAGGGAGGAGAGAATATATATTGCTTTAAAAGAGGCGTTCATTACGGGTATATCGATCAACCAAAATCAGTTTCTATTGAAAAAGACCCTGAACGCTCCAAGCAGGAAAATGTTCAGACACCCCAAACACCCACCAGCCCAAAACCGTACAGGGTTCCCTCGCCCGTATATATATATAAACAAAATATAACAACTAACACTGAAAAAGTTGTTGCTTATAATTTTTCAAAGCGCTCACCGTTTAAATTCATTTCTAAAAAATCTTGGCGGATGCTTCAACAGCGATTCGATGATGAAAGGATTCAGAAATACATCACCCAGCTGGAGAATAGATACAAACTTTCAATGGATCGAGATCTACGAAAAAAGACGACAGAAAGTCCTGCTGGGTTACTATATTCTGCCCTTTGTGATGAGTACCAATACGACGAGAAAAAAAGAATAGATCAAACGGTTCTTCATGAGGTGGAAGAAAAAAAGAGAAGCTTAGAGAAAATATTTGCCGCACAAACGCAAGGAGGGTATGAAAATGACTGAAGTATTAGCACTGCATGATCATGATTCTGAGAGGTCTGTATTAGGGGCAATGATGATGTCTCCTACGGCTATAGATGCTGTTGCTGATAGGTTGAAAGAATTCCATTTCAGTGTGGAAGCGCATCAGACTATTTTTTGTGGCATATTGGAATTACATCATCACAACACACCGGTAGATATAATCACGTTGAGCAATTTGATGAACAAGCATGATTTGCTTGTGGGAGTAGGGGGGAAATCATATTTAGCAGATATATTAGATTCAGTTCCTTCGGCTTCTAATGTAGAACATTACGCCAATATTGTGATTGATAAAGGGATTCGACGAAGGATAGGGGAGTTGGGGGCCAATATTTCAAAGAATATCAATAATGAATCCATAGAAATTGAAGAAGTTTTGGAAAATGTGCAAAAGAGTATTCTAGATGCGTCCAGCCAAAAATTAAGAAAACGTGTTAAAAGTCTAGATACAATACTTGCAGAAGTACGAGAAAAAGTCATTTCACCAGACAGTGACAAGGGTATAGGTACCGGATTTAGAGATCTTAGTAAATTTATATCAGGATTTAAGCCATCTGATTTGGTTATACTGGCGGCACGACCATCAGTGGGGAAAACAGCTTTTGCACTCAATTTTGCAATGAATGCAGCAAAGAAGAATGTCCCTGTCCTATTTTTTAGTTTAGAGATGTCTTCGGAGCAATTGGGAAGTCGGATGCTTTCCTATGATACACGCATTGATTCTCAAAAATTCCAGAACAATGATATTTCCGAAAAAGATTTAAATGATATTGATAAATCAATTGGAAAATTATCAAAACTACCATTGCATATTGAAGAAACAGGTAGCCTTACGATGACCGAAATGAGGGCGATTACAAGACAAATGGTAGCCAAAAATGGAATCAAGATGATCATCATAGACTACCTACAATTGATGCGTTCCGCACAAAGAAAAGTGGAGAGTAGGTTCCAGGAAGTTTCAGAAATTGTCAGAGACTTAAAAGCCTTTGCAAAGGAAATGAATATCTCGATTATTGCCTTATCTCAGTTAAGTAGATCATTGGAACAGCGTTCTGATAAGCGGCCACAATTAAGTGATCTTAGGGAGACAGGTGAAATCGAACAGACATCAGATATAGTTATGTTTCTTCACAGAGATGATTATTTTGAAACCGCAGAGATTCAAAGCCCTATCAAGAATTATAGTGAGGTTGAAGTGATTATATCAAAGCATCGTAATGGCCCAACCGGAAAAGTGAATCTGATTTATCGTCGAGACGTGTCTTGTTTTGTTGATGCGGAAATGACTAAGGTTTTGAATTAAGTTAGATGTGTGTTGAACAAATAAGTAAAATAGAGGCAGTTAGACGGCAGTTGGATACAGCAATCCGCCTTTTCTTTGAAGATGCGGACACTGTATCAATACATACATTATGTGGGGCAGCTCATTTGATACTATACGATATTTTCAATTCGGATGATAACCTTGAGAAGATTGAGGATTATGAAAATATATTACAGGAAGAGGATAAAAAGAAATTTCAGAAAGACTTAAGACGCGATAGAAGTTTTTTCAAGCATGCTGATAGAGACATGAACGAAACAATTGAGTTTGATGAAAAGTCGAATACTCTTCTACTTTTTATGTGTACAGAAATGACTAGAAGAATGGACATGATGTCATCGAAGATGAAGGCTTACATGGTTTGGTTCATAAAGAAAAATGAAGAACGCTATTCCGAAATAGAAATGTATAAGGAGGCTATTAAAGGCTGCAAATTGGATCCAAATGATAAAAAATCTTTTTTGTCTTTCGCTAATGATTTGGAAAACTGTAGGGATCTGGGGAGAAATTCTTGAAGCAAGATTTATAGAAAATTTAATTGGTAAGTTGTACTAGAACGGGTTAAAAGAGATGATTTATCCAAGAAAATAAATTAGTATTTCGGGTTCTTTTGAAGAAGTTATTTGCCCTTTCTCAATCTAAATATCTCGTATTTTTTGAATGAGTGCCTCAAGTGTTATTCCTTGTTTTTTCGCTAGTTTTTCTAAGGACTTCTTAGCTGCAATTAACTCTAGCCTTTCTTCATTATCTTTAAAAGAATTCAGTATTTCAGCTTGAAACTTTTCTGTACAAACAAAGTTTATAATGGGTCGTTCATAAGGCTTCTTTTCTAAGTCCTTTGCCATTTCTTGCTTTAAATTGTTTCCCACAACAGTCTTAAAAGGATCTGACTCCATTGCTTTGGTCCATCCACCGTTTTTAGGTTTAGATGTATTACATGTCTTACAAAGGAATATTAGGTTCCTGATGTCACTTAATAATTCAACCATGAGCTCTTTCTTAGCAAAAATGAAACGTTTACTTGTCTTTAGATTTGGATTTGTTCCCAAATCTTTCCTAAATTCAAGAGATAAATCAAAAAATTTATCCCCAAAAGGATTTGTTTTTCCTTCAGGCTTTAGTTTATTCAGAATGTAAACAGCAGCCAGTAATTTCTCGAAAATATCTGACTCATCTTCTATATGTTCAATCTGTTTTTCTTGGTTATGCTCATGTTGAACTGATTGTGATAAGGGGCAAGTAAAAGAAGAAGGCACAAAATCCAATTTATATTGAGATTTATTATGTTCTATCAAAGCCGCTTGAGTCTTGGCACGACTTGAAAAGAAATAAGCTTTATAAGGGTCTTTCAAAGTACTCATGGGCTCAGGACTTGTTTTTCTGGTTTTTCCAGAGAACTTAAAGTTAAAAATAGAGTCCAAGAAAATCTTAATCTTCTTGGCGAGAATCAATATATCCTTTTTATTTTTAATATCTGTGACTTTCAAGATTCCATTAATCAGTTCAAAAGCAATGTTTCCTTTGAGTTTAAATATTTTCTTTTGAGGGGTAGATTCGAATAGCTCTGGAAAGTGTTTTAGAGCACAATTTTTACAAACGGACCTGTATTCTTTGTAGCTACTATAATCTATATTATTGACGGAACCAGTCTTGACGGCATCCTTTAATAATTTTGTTTTATAATGCCCAAATATCTTTACATCTGATGAAAATCCAAATATTGGGGCTGATTGTCTAGAAGATATAATTTTTTTGATAATCGTGTTCCTCCCAAAGTTCTATAAACTAAATTTTACGCTAAATACCAACAAATTGCACACCCTTCATTTATTTATTCCTCCACAAGTATGCTCAAGAATCTAATTCCCCTCCAATAATTTTTGAAAACTGATTATGGCATCTAAATAACCTGAGTAAAGGCTAAATGGAACGTCACTTCGTTTCGGCCTTTACACAGAACATTTTTATAGATGCCCTTACTCACCAATCAAAAATAAATAGAAAGGAGGTAAATAAAATTCTAGCAGTAAATAAATTAATCGGAGGAATTAAAAATGAAACATTTAGCTAATATTCAAGGGTATGTATTTAAAGTAGAGGACACAGAGAAAATGAAAAGAGTAACAGTGCTTAGCAATAATATGCTCTTTACAGTCTATATCGAAAAGAATGTAAAGATTAAAGAAAAAAAATTAGTCGATCTTATAGGAGATCTTCGGGTTACATATAATAAAGAAAAGATGAGGGAGTATACGGCTATATTCGTAAATAAGAATAAGCCAGGTCACCACATCAAACATTTGAAATCAAAACACGGTGACCCATTAACACCTGTTGAAAGTTCAAAGGAGGGGAGGGCGTAAGCCTTCTTCTCGCTTTAAACAGTGATCGAATAAAAAGATGTAATACGAGCTTGGTATCATCTAATTTATTCATGAATGATCGAATGATGATCGAATGATGATCGAAATGATCGAATAATGGATGGTTATATTTTTAAAGTATAAGTACGATTTTTTGTGGTTCCCTTTGCTTCAAGAAGCCCTTTCTGGACTAAATTTGATAAATCTCTTCGTAGAGTAATATCTGAAACATCAGAGAAAAGTTTTTTTACGTCTGAAGCAGAAAAATCTGGCAAAGATTTAAGTTCAAGAATAATTCTAATTTGCCTGTCATTAAGACCTAATTCTTTTAGTGAATCCTCATTCATACGATCTTTAACGATAGTAATTGAAAAACCATTTGCCTTTTCCGCAAAGGAAGGTTCTAATAATCCATGAGATTTGCATGATTTGAGAATCTTTGAAATACCGCGACCCCAACTTTCTATTAAGTTTGCAATAAAAAAAGTATCAGCAATTAACTTATTTCTAGGTACAGATATATGTTCAAGCTTTAATTCATCAATAGTTTGCCCACCAAAGAGAGCTCCGGGATTCCACATTGTAATCTTATTATCTTGAACTTTGAATTGAGAATGAACACCTGTATAGTCTTTATGCAAAATTGCGTTAATGACAGCTTCACGAATGGCATCCATTGGGTACTCATATTCTTCTTTACGAATAGCGCCTTCGTAACCTGTTACTTTCAAAACAATGTATTTGGAAAAAAATAATTCCAGGCATCGATCGATTTGATAGAAAAGATTGCCTTCAATATCATCGGTTGTTAAAAGGTCTGTTGGAGAAGAAAATTTTCCTATCCTAATATTTGCGCTGGAATAAAATTTCTTCGGATTTTTCCCAAAAAGGAGAATAGCAGCTCTTTTAAGCTTACCGGATTGGATTAAATTAAGTTTTTTTAAAATAGTGGTCAGATCTTTTTCCTTACTGATGAATGGGGCTCTTACTTTAGCTAGTTCTTGAAACTTAGAAACTGTATCAGGATCAATATCATCAATCGTAGCATTTGGTTCAATAACTTCATCCCAGTGAGCCCTTGTTTTAGACATTAAAAATTGAGTAAGACTGCTTCCACTAAGCTCTAATGTAGTACTCCCAGAGCGAACATAATATTTGCCATTGTAAGAAATAGGAGCCTCTTGCTTTTCAATATCAACCTCGATTAATTCTTGTTTTGCTTTCTTTTTCAAAGAAACCTTGGGAAAAATACCCATTTTTTCGTTACACTTACTAGGAATGTCTTCCATTAGTTTTTCTGACTTCGTTAAACCTATAGGATTGCCACTATCATCAACGCCTAGTATTAGCTTCCCACCATGAGAGTTAGCAAAGGCACAAAGTGTTTTCTGGTTATCATCACGCCATGAAGATTTAAACTCTATAGTTTGATTTTCTTTTAAGATTTCAGTGTTTTCTTTTCTGACCATAATGTCTACATCCTATTTTAAGATTTAATGAATTTAATTGAGAGGTATTATAGCATTTATTGGGAATATTAAGAGTGCAAAAGGAATGTATGCTAAAATGAAAGGCGAGGGAATGAGGTGCTGTAAAGAGAGGGCAGGATGTGTAAAAGACCGACCGCCAGCAAGCTGGGGTAGGTTTTTACTGGAACTTATTCGCCCCAATGGGCTCAACGATATCCTGCTCTACGAGGTTAAATTATGGGATCTGAAACAAGAAAACGAGATAAGAGAATAACAGTCAGAGTTACGGAAGATGAAGCGAAAGGGCTGAAGAAAAAGGCTGAATCTTTTGGTGTGAGTGTACCAGAATTAATGCGTTCATGTGCATTGGGAAAGATAGTTAAAAGTAAATTGGATCAGCAAAATATACTATCTTTGTTGAGGGTACATGCAGATTCAGGACGGTTGGGTGGTTTGTTGAAGATGTGGCTCAGTAGTCCAGAATCGTTGGGAAGAGAGGGGTTTGACTTGGATGCTTTATTGTCTGAAATTCAAGATAATCAAAAAAATATGAGGGATATTATTCAGCTACTGTGATTACTAAAAGGGCTCGGATGAATAAGGGGATTGCATCAAACTTTAACAAGCTTTCAGATTATATAATGGATGTGAAGCATGGTGGAAAAAAGGTAGATTTTGAAAGGGTTGTTAACTGCATTGTGGATGATAGAGAAATGGCTGTTAAAGAAATTCTAGCTACTCAGAGTCTGAATCAGAGGACAAGAAGTGATAAGACATATCATTTGATTGTTTCTTTTCGAGAGGGAGAAAAGCCTACAGGGACACAAGTTCAAGATATTGAGGAGACCATATGTGATGCGATAGGTTTGGGCAATCATCAGAGGATTGTGGTGGGGCATAATGATACAGATTATTATCATATGCATGTAGCGGTTAATAAAATAAATCCGGTCACGTTTAATGTTATAGAGCCATTCTATGATTTTTATAGATTGTCTGAAGTATGCCAGGAGCTTGAGAAGAAGCATGGTTTAAAGAGGGATAATCATATAGATAAGGTGAAGGAGAGAGATCCTCAAAAGGCAAAAGAGTTAGAGTCTCATCAGGGTCTGAGTTCTTTTCAGTCTTGGGTGAAGGTTAAAGTTAAGGACAAATTGGAGAATCTAATTTGTCAGAAAAATACTCAGTGGAATGATGTACACAGGTTCTTGGCCCATTTCAATTTAGAGTTTAGGAAGCATGGGAATGGCTTTGTATTGGCAGATCGTTCACAAGCGTTGTTTATAAAAGCGAGTAGTGTTTCTAGAAAGTTTAGTAAGCGATCTATTGAGGGGAAGTTGGGAAGTATTACTGAGGTACCGGATCGAATTAAGAAGATAAAGGCATTGAGAGGGTATGAAAAGATACCTGTTTTGAAGCATGAAGATAGGAAGGGCTTGTATCAAAAGTATCGGTCAGAGCGGGATGTTTTAGTTGTTCACAAGAGGGATGAGATGAAGCAGTTATTTGATCGGTCAAAAATGGAGTATGAGGGAATAAGAAAAGAGTTTAGTGATAAGAGGGTAGAGGTTAGGCTTGATTCGAATATGAAACCTGCCTCTAGGAAGGCTGCATACTCTGTATTAAAGATGGAGCGATTGGTGAGGGTGGAGGAAGTTCGGGAAAAAGTTAAAAAGGAGAGGGGTCAAATCCATGAGAAATTCAGGGTGAAATCTTGGCGTGAATTTGTTATGGGTGAGGTTGAGTCGGGGAATGAGAAGGCGTTGGGTATTTTGAGGTCTATGAAATGTAATAGGTTATATGATCAGCCTGGAAAGAAAATAATTAAAGGGAGAGAAGATAATAATATTTTGTTTAAGGGGCTGGAGTATCAGGTTCATAAGAATGGGGATGTTACGTATGGGAGGGAAGGTCGGGATGTCATGAGGGATGAAGGGCGGAAAATTAGTGTTATTTCTGGAGAAAAGCAGGGCGTAGAGATGGCTCTGGTGTTTGCAGTTCAAAAGTTTGGAAAGTGTTTGGACATAGAGGGTTCTGATGAGTTTAAAGCTCAGGTTCTGGAGATTGTAACTGAGAAGAAGATGAATATAGAATTTTCAGATTCTAAGTTGGAAATTCAGCGTCAAATACAGTTAAGTATGGGGAGAGATGAGAATGAGAAAGGGATGGGGAGGTAGGGCGCACTATTGAGTATTTGCTTAAATCGGACAAACCGGACATTTACGAGTAATTCTATTGAATTTGTGATTAAGTTTGGTAAGGATGAGAGAGACATGGAGATTGTGAGGTAGGAGAAAATATTCAAAAAAATAGTTAATACTATCGGATGTGTTTTCAGGAGGTCTATTTTCGAGTAAAATGGCTACCATATGAGTGGAAACATACTTGATAAATCATATACACAGACACTTTTAGAAATAAAAAGGATGATTGACGTATCCAGGCGAAAAGCAGCCTTTTCTATCAACAGGGAAATGTTAATACTTTATTGGAAGATTGGGCATATTATATTGGTTCGAAAAGAAAAAGAAGGGTGGGGCACAAAAATAGTAAAACAGCTTTCTTGCGATTTAAAAAAAGAAATGACAGATATCAGGGGTTTTTCTCCTAGAAATATGGTTTATATGCAGCAGTTTGCTTCTGCATATCCGAAATTGCTTATAGATGAAGATTCATCAGAGGAAGACTCAATTACGCAACAAGTTGTTGCGCAAATAAAAAAAGGAGATAAGACAGGTATCCCAAAGGCCGCATTTCTTAATATTCCATGGGGGCATAACGTAGCCATCTTAGATAAAAAGCTATCAAAAGAAAAACAGCTATGGTATGCCCAACAAACCATAGCAGAAGGTTGGTCACGGAATGTACTGGTTCACCAAATAGAGAGCGAAGCTTTTGAACGGCAGGCTATAAAAGGAAAGAAGAGCCACAATTTTCATTTTACTCTTCCAGAGAAGGATTCTGATCTTGCAGAACAGATTCTAAAAGATGACTACAACCTAAATTTTCTTGATATTGAAGGAAAATTGAGTGAGAGAAAACTTGAGAAAGCACTTGTGGATGATATTAAAAACTTCATAATTGAGTTGGGCACAGGTTTTGCATTTGTAAGTCAGCAGCATAGATTGGAAGTTGATGGAGAAGAGTTTTTTTGTGATTTACTCTTTTATCACTTAAGATTACACTGTTATATCGTAATTGAGCTCAAAACTGGTAAATTCAAGCCAGAATATACTGGTAAAATGGGATTTTATCTTGGAGCAGTAGATAAATATCTCAAGACAGATCAAGATAATTATTCTATTGGCATAATCCTTTGTCAGAAACATAGCAAGACAATTAGAGACCTAAGCCTTCAATGTATGACAAAACCGATTGGAGTCTCTGGATACACATTAACAAAGAAGATTCCAGAAGAAATAAAACAGATTCAAGGAGTAGAAAAATTGTTGGAAGGGTCTTCTTTTGGTGAGCCTAGGTAGAGAGGGGAAGTACAGAAATTATGAGTAAAGTGATTAGGCAAGCACTAGAGCATGCAGAGGTATTAACTGATTTCCCATTGACGGAATGTAGTCCAAGTGATGATCCCGAAATGGAATCAGGATTTGTATATGGTTATAGTGAAGTAGCCAAAAGGTTTATTGCATCAGTAAAGCGGATTGGCGACCCAGAGCTATCAGAAAAAGTAAATAAATTGGATGCAAACCCTGATTATATAACCGATGCGTATAAATTGCATGGTGACCTGATTTGCATAATTGATGATTTAAATTATGTATTAGAAAACCCCTATTACAAAACACAATCTTCCAATGGTACTTCATTTCTAAGAGTTGATATAATTAAGGATCTCAAAAAGGTCACGTCTAGAGATTATGACACTAAAAAATTGGTGTTATTCTGCGAAGAACTTAATGATTCCTTTTTTCGAGAAAATTACCTATCATGTATTCTTCTTATTCGTGCGGTGATAAACCATGTGCCTCCAATTTTTGGACACAAAACATTTGCCCAAGTCATAGCTAACTCAAATCGTAGTGTGAAGGCTGTACTATCTTACTTGGAAGATCAAGCCAGGCCAATTGCAGATCTGCACACACATATGCTCATTAGAAAGAACGAAAATATACCAACGAAGCATCAAATTGAACCATATAAGCCTAGTTTTGAAATCCTCATTCAAGAGGTAATCGTACAGCTTGAAAATAGCAAGAAATAACTTGGATAATTTCAATCAAATATCAAGGTTGGTTTTAGCAATAGTAGAATTGAATGTAAAAGAAAGGAAATGACACATGAAAAAATTAAATGGTTGGCAAAGATTATGGGTTTTTATTTCAGTGTTGTACGTGTTTTCAATCCTTTTTATTGGATATTTCACAAAAGGCAGTATAAGAGATAATGAGTTAATTAGTAATGATGATATTAAATATGTTATGAATAGAATTGAGGAAAAACAATTCACAAATAATATGGAAGTTCTCATATCAATGAACCAAAATATGACTGAAAATTATCCTGTGAGAAAAGATAATGGGTATGAATTTTTAGAGGTGGGAAATGCAAATATATATTTAAAAATTAACAATAAAAATTTTAAGAATTTCCTTTATTCAATTCATAGAAAAACAGACGGAGATTTAAGTTATAGATTTCCCAGTAGGAGATTTAGTGTTGTAAATAACAAAGATTTTCTAATTGGCCTTAAAAAATATTACAAAAACGAGCTAAAAGTTGAGTATAATAAATCAGAAAAGGTTCACATTATAGGTACTTTATTATTCGCATTAATCCCACCATTAGTACTATATATTTTTGGTTTAGGAGTTGCTTGGGTAATTTCAGGATTTAGAAAATAGATGAGACTTATGTAGTAATAAGTGGGTTATCATTTGAGGTAATAGGCCACAACATATGTGTAAAGTTCTCCAGGAACAAGAATTGCCAAGATAGAGTAGACCTCAAACTGACGTCAGGCAACCATCAAATATGTGTCAGAATAGAGTTGGTATTGTATTTATTTGACAAAATAATCTGAGGATTATAGAGTTTAATCTGACACTATGGCGAAAAATATAGGAAAAAGAATCGGATATATTCGTATCAGCTCAATTGACCAAAATCATCTCTCACTAGCGTTAAAAAAATGGCTGCAAACTATGGGGTTATAGAATATAATCCCTATGAACTTGCAGTTAAATCGATAAATCTAAATGTTCATGTGCATTTCGTTCTTTTATGTAAGCTTGTAAACTTGGCTCAATGCGGTTTTTCCAGTATGCAACAAGCTTAGGCACCCATTTTTCTAGTGTAGGTAGAGCTACATGGGCGCCTACAGCTCCTATAAGTTCAGCAAATCTAACTATCATCTCCCTATGATAATCCGTATCGTTATATCCATCACAAAAAACATCAATCAGGCGGCCGAATAGATATTGTTCAATATAGTCCAAATCGCTTTCCTTCATGATTTTGATACTGTCTTGAGCTTCTTTAAGAACTTCATTCATCTCTAGCTTTGCATTTTGATCTGAGGCTAAATACGGGTTATTTTCATTTTGATAAAGTTCTTCCATAATGTAGTGACAGAATATTTATCTATTTAGAACAGATTGTAACGCAGTTGAAATCAACTTGAAAAAGAAAAAGTAACCAAAAAGAAAAAGCTTTCTACCATCCATCTTTTCCCTTCTTATTTCTCTTGAATATTGGTCCTCTTTATTCTGTGTCGAAATGTATATTCAGGTGGGTCACTTTTCAATGCGACTCCTGGGTCATTTTTCAATGCGACTTGACACAGGTATATAGAGTAGAAGGAGAACATTCATTTATTGATTCTCCAAAACCATTTCTGAAATACTCTGCTAAAAACTGTCTTAAATATTATAAATTAGTAGACATCATAATTAATTTTACATACTATGTCTATTAAATCGTTTTTTGCTACTTAATAGACATTATTTCTATAAATCCATTTAGGAGACACTTTTAGCTATGAGGTTATTCGGATATGCAAGGGTATCAACCAGTCAACAATCACTGGACATTCAAATACAGTCACTTAAAAAAGAAGGCGTTAAAAATAGTCGCATATTTACGGACAAGTTATCTGGGAAAGATACCGAAAGAAATGGTCTGAATCTGCTCCGAATCAAAGTAGAAGAAAGCGATGTCATACTTGTTACAAAATTAGATAGACTAGGTCGGGATACTGCTGACATGATCCTTTTAATAAAGGAGTTTGATAAAATTGGTGTTTCTATACGGTTTTTGGATG
>JABSQL010000232.1 GCA_013215865.1 Candidatus Margulisiibacteriota bacterium | reverse complement strand
CTCATTTGTGGACGAATTGAAGGCGAGAGAAATATGATCACCGATGGAGTTTATATCATCACCAACCTGTGACCATTGTGCTGAAAGTTGACTGGAAATAAATACGAATAGTAATAAAGAATAATGTTTCATAATTTTTGTTTTTTGATGTGTGTATAAACTGGCTTTTGAAATTGATCAATCGAAAGGTTTTTGTGCAACCCCAACCACTAATTCACATGGTCCTGAAAAGCCAAGATTGTCTTCGAACTTTGATAATTCAAATTGAATTTCTTCCCAGGCTGCCTTTTTTTCATCGTCAGACAAACCGCCCAACATTTGATGCAATGCTGCGAAAGATTCATACTCGAATTGAACACAATCCTTAGCAGTAGGCATGATGACCGGGGCATTTACTACTTGTGACTTCACATTGGTAAAACCAGCTTGTGTAAAAGCATCATCTAGTACTCCATCTCCTCCTAAACTAAAAGGTCCAGGTTGACCTGCCAATGGTGGTGGAAGCTGAGCGCGTCTTCTGATAACAGAAACAGGTGTTGAAAAGAACGTATTTTTATCAACTGTTGAATACACTATAGCTGCTACAAATCCACCTGGCTTCAAAACTCGTAACATTTCTTTTAATGCTTTTTGTTGATCAGGGAAAAAGATGAGTCCAACTCTAGAGATCACGGTATCAAATGAATTATCAGGAACGGTCAAGTTTTCACCATCCATTTCTTTAATTTCAATATTATTTATTCCTTGTTCTTTTGCGAGTTCCAATGTGAAATCAAGAATTTTTGGAGCCAAATCTGTCGCGAGAACGTAGCCACCTGGACCAACTTTTTCAGCCGCTGTGATTGATTGCTCTCCTGCTCCTGCTGCTACATCTAAAACGCGGTAACCTTCTTTCACCTCTGCCATGTCTAGCATGATGTCTGTTGCTGGGCCTAACCATGTTTTAAGTGTTGGATGCCATCGATGCCATGCTTCTGCTGCAGTTTGCCATTGTTCTCTCGTTGTACTTTTGTAATGCTCTGGGTTGAATACTTTTTTCATAATTTCTATTTGTTTCTAGTGTTTAATTACCGAAACTTCCGTTTCGGCATCTTGATAAGTCAGCTGACTTATCGGCTTGTCTTAATTGCTACGATACAAAGTTGCAATACATCCAAGCAGAACTAATTCACGATTGATTCAAAACCTGAAACAATTGATTCAAATTCTATTTTTCTGGTAGTAACCTGAACTCGATTAGGCAGCCGACTGTCCCGCCTCTTGAGGATATTGCATCTGTTGATTGATTGTAGCTTCTATTTTAGCGAGGTGATGAAAACTATGACGCAACGCGTGATCTTCAATGAAAAATTGTGCCGTCAACGGTGCATCGTAATTCAATGATACTGTAGCTGAGTTATCGAGATCTTCATCAGTGAAAGCTCGAACTGCTTCCGCTGCAACTTTACTGTTGTTTCTTAATAGCTGAATCGTTTCCTTTTTATTGGCATCTGCATGGTCTTTCGCATGATCTGCATTCATTTGGTTAATGACTTCTATAGTAGCTCCTGTGATTGGTGTTCCTGAAGTAAGAAGTTGTGCAAGTTCGATTTCCAAAGGATAAACACTTGCTACATGATGAACGACGACGGCAATTGTTCTGCCATCTCCAATAACTGGCTTGTTCCAGTCATTGTCAGATAAACTCTCAGCGAAAGCTGCAAGGATATTGGCTCCTAGTGTTATGCGTTCAGCGAGTGCATTTGCTCTTTGATTGTTTGTGTGTGAATTGTTCATGGTGTTGAATTTTAATGAGTTGATAATGATTTGATGTTGATTTGGCGGAACTACCGTTCCTTATCTTGATGCTAGCGCATCGGCTTAACTGAAAAGTTGAATACATCAGGTCGAGAATAGTGACCAACAACATCAAACATGCGTTTTGCCTCGATAATTTCGTTCAGATCTATGTCAGCGTACAAAATTCCTTCTTTCGCCTCTAGAGGTCCGGCAATAACTTGACCTTTTGGGTTGATAATTGAACTGTTTCCTTGATTAATCCATTCTCTTCCTTCTGGGTAGAGTTTTTTAAATGAATACTCATCTGGAATATCGTCCATGCTCAGTGCCATGCAAACGCTGACAACAAATAGCCCTCCTTCTCGTGCAACGTGCTGCATGGACTGTTGCCAGTTTGGGCTTTTATCCCATGTTGGTGCTGCTAAGATTTGTGCTCCTGTTTCGTATACTGCATTTCTTGCTAAAGGCATGTAGTTTTCCCAACAAATCAATCCAGCTAATTTTCCAGCTGCAGTGTCGTATGCTTGAAAGGTTGATCCATCTCCTTGTGACCAAATAAGGCGTTCGCCACCAGTTGGCATCAATTTTCGATGTTTCCCTGTTATTTCTCCTTGTTCGTTGATAAATAGTAGAGTATTGAATAGGCTTGCTCCGCTTGATTCTGTATTGCGCTCATGCATACCAATAACAACACTGATCTGAGCTTTCTTCGCGGCGTTGCACAATTTAGCAGTTGAATCATCCGGAATAGATACTGCATTTTCTACAAGCTTAACATATAGCTCATTTAATTCTGCGCCTTTACTATTTGGAATAAGCCACACCCAATCTGGATATCCAGAAATGAATACTTCTGGGAAGACAATTACTTTGGCGCCGTTTTCTCCAGCTTCCAAAATTGCTTTACACGCTTTTTCTACTGTTTTCTCTTTATTTAGAAATACTGGTGCGAGTTGTGCTGCTGCTATTTTTGTTTTGTTGATCATGTTGCTTTTTATTAATTCGATACCTTATGGTACAAATTTGCAACACTTCTGAGCAGAACTATTTCACGATTGATTCAAAACCTGAAACAATTGATTCAATTCTTAATTTTTATGTGGTTATGCTGATTATTTCACGAAATTAGTAGGAGAAATTCCGAATCTTTTCTTGAAAACACGGGTAAAGTAGGTTGGGCTATTGAAGCCTGATTCGTAGGCAATTTCAGAAATGGTCTTATTATTTTGGCTCATGTTGTTCAGTGCCTTTTGCAAGCGCGCTTCTTGGATTAATTGATTGGGAGTCATGCCCGTCAACGATTTTATCTTACGACTTGCTTGTGATTTACTCATTCCAATTAAGGAAATCAATTCCTCACTATTAAAATCAGATTTTGTGAAGTGGTCATTGATTACATTAGATAGGCTCAATGAAAAGGCAAAGTCGTCGTTATTGATAAGGGTGAAGTTGCTTCGTTTTTCTTTTTGTTCCAGGGTCTCCTTTTCCGATAGAGTACCAGTCTCTTGATCTAAGTACATTCTACTATTTAGCCCTAAGGAACAAAGGCTATTAATCTTTGCTTTTGTTTCTTCAAAGAAAGTGTTGCCCTGCTCATCTACGGGTTTACCACTCACAACGGCTAAATTGAATTCGATGTTATCTGATGTCGAATCGAGCAGTGCCTTTATAGAAGATGCACAGGAAATGGCATCAGTCGCATTTACGAAAGCAGCCATGATTTGATTATTCGGTTCAAGTACTAGAACTCCTTCGTATTTCTTAATTATTTCATGTGTTTCCGTTAAATAGTCGCTATCATTCTGCGAAACACATACAATATTTGTAAGTAGGATAGATCGATAACCAGTATCAAGGTCGCCAGAATCAGTCTTTGCCAAATCATCGACTGCTGCACCCTGTCCCATGAATAAGTTGAATTCATTATCACCAACTTCGATGATATTGCAGGCTGTATTTCCGTGCGATTGCAAGTGAACTTGGTTGCAAGCATCTTTATTTGGCCCTTCCATGAGACAAAATATTGTTTTTGCCTGTTCGTTGACCCAGTACTTCAATTGCTTTACGCCAAATTGATCTTGTATGGCTAAATCTTCCATGTGAGCTTTAACAACGTCTTCAGCTGAGAACTCATCAGAATCAACAGTATGGATATCCATGTATAAAGGCATAATTTATCTTTTTTAGTACTAGTTGGTCAATTACCTACAACGGGAGGCTTCGCAAAAACCTTTTTTTTGTAAAAGTTACTCCTATTTTCAATACTAGCGTCCATCAGTTGTTCCAATTTTCAATTATTGAAAACCGGAATTGGATTTTCGAAAAATAAAAAGGTCTTAAAAAGGCTCTATTTGGTTCCATTTTCTTCAAAAAAAGATGAATAAGGTCTTTCAACCTTCTTTTTAAGTCATTTTTGTCTAAAATGGACATAATCCTGCTCAGGTTGTAGCACATCATGATTAAATTGACCTCTGATAAGACATTTTCTTTGCCTTTCATTAAGGTATAAGTAAAGCCCCATTGCCTTTTTAAGGTACCAAATTGATGTTCGGTGACTTGCTGTCTTAAACGGTAGTAATCTGGGTTTTTCTCAACTCTTTTTTGATTTTCTTCAATAAATTTCTGATGGATTCCTCTCTCAATAACACGTCCGTTT
>JABSQL010000231.1 GCA_013215865.1 Candidatus Margulisiibacteriota bacterium | reverse complement strand
TTTGAACTTGATAATAGTGTTTCGATTTGTGACCCCTCTTGCTAATCGAAGTGCACTCATGACCGCTTCAGTACCGGAGCTTACAAATCGTATTTTCTCTATGGAGGGCACAAAGGACTGGATCATCATGGCCAAATCCGTTTCGATTTTTGTAGGTGCCCCGTATGATGTCCCTTTTTCTGCTGCCTTTTGTATCTCGGATACAACGTCTTTATCTGCATGGCCCAATATCATGGGTCCCCAAGATAGGACATAATCGATATATGAATCACCCTCTTCTGAAAATAAATAAGCCCCTTTCGCTTTAGAAATAAAAACAGGGGTTCCACCCACAGAAGAAAAAGACCTCACTGGGGAATTCACACCCCCCACAAGAACTTTTTTGGCTTCTTCAAATAAAGTTTCTGACTGGTTCACAGGTTTTCCCGAATATAACCTGCCATCTCTTTGGCGTAATAACTTATAATTAACGACGCACCTGCCCGTTTCATGCTCAAAAACACTTCCTCAAATGCGGACACCTCATCAACGATTCCCTTTTCTGCAGCCAATTTGAGCATGGCATATTCCCCAGATACTTGGTAGATTGCTACAGGCAATTGGGATTGTTCTGATACAATGCGGACAACATCTAAATAAGGTAGGCCAGGCTTTACCATAACCATATCGGCCCCTTCGGATTCGTCCATTAATACTTCTCTGATGGCCTCTTTTCCTTGACTTACCCCCATTTGGTGATGGTCTCGGCTGCCATTAAAATGATGTGCATTTGTTGCATCTCTGAATGGCCCATAAAATTGGGATGCAAATTTGGCTGCATAAGACAAAATAGATGTCATTTCATAGCCTTGTTCATCTAACGCATCTCTGATAGAAATGACCATGCCGTCTATCATGCCAGAAGGTGCCACTATATCTGCACCTGCCTTTGCATAAGAAACCGCAATTTTCCCCAAAATAGTTAACGTGGCTTCCGAATCAAATGTATCTGAGGTTGAATTGTTTTTCAAAATGCCGCAATGACCATGGGTGGTATATTCACATAAGCAGCAATCAGTGATGACCACTACATTAGGAAACGCATGTTTAATTTGCCGAATGGCCTTTTGAATAATGCCATCATCTGAATACGCATTGTTACCTGTTTCACTTTTTTCTTTGGGTATACCAAACAAGATAACAGAAATGATTCCGGACTCTGCTATTTCTTTTACTTCTTCATTTAAAGAATTCAAGCCATGCTTCATGATTCCAGGTAACGCGTCTATTTTAGAGGGTTGCGTTATACCCTCATCTATAAATATGGGCATAATAAATTGGTCTGCTCTTAAATGATGTTCTTTTACCATTTTTCGAATAGAGGGATTTTGCCTTAACCGCTGTAATCTCATTTCAGGATAATTCATAATATCTGCTTCACTAATCCTTCGATGGTCGCTGTGTCACTCACATGTACTCGACGACGTCTAAATTGTCTGACTGTTTTCGCTGTAACATCACTTAAGCATACACTGACGATGTCTTCACCTTGATACACATCACTTTGAAAAAAGTGCCGAGCAGTAGATGAACTGGTAAACAATACGACATCATGGTCTCTTATTGCAACCTTTTTTATGGTTTTTGGAAGCCGTGTCTCATAAAAACGAAATATACTTACAGCTGACCCTCTTTTTTGAAGACCGTTTGCGAGGTCATTTCTAGCCCCTGTAGACGTTGGAATCAAAATATTCTCCTTGTCCAATGGGTGATTAAGGCAATCTAAAATACCTTCTTGAACATATGTTTCAGCCACCTTGTCAGCGCGTATTCCAAAACTTTGAAGCGATTGGGTCGTAGAAGGGCCAATCGATAGTATTTTTTTTCCTGAAAGCTGCCTCACATCCAAGCCTTTTTCTACTAATGATGCCATAAACAAATTTACCGCATTAGCGCTGGTAAAAATGATCATTGTAAATGGGTTTAGCCAGTTTGATTTTAGTTGGTCTACCATCTTTGAAATGGGAATGCATTCTATCATGGGCAATGTAATGACTTCTGCACCTAAATCTGAAAATTGGTCTATGATCTGTTGTGATTGGCCCAATGACCGCAGACTAATCACCCGTTTACCCGACAATGGGAGTTGGGACCGCCAATCTAGAGTATCTGCTAATTTGGCCACATGACCCACGACCAATATTGAGGGGGGACCCAGTTCCAGTTGGTCCCGCTTTTCTTCTATGTTACAAAGTTGGCCTACAATAGACTGTTGTTGCGCCGTTGTGCCACGATAAATG
>JABSQL010000230.1 GCA_013215865.1 Candidatus Margulisiibacteriota bacterium | reverse complement strand
CATCTAGGCGAGATGAAACTGGTGTTGCACCCAGAGTTTCAAGCAGTCAAAAAGTATTAGGAAGGGAGGTTGCAAATACAGGTGTTGTAATTCGAAATGAATTACAGTCTCTTTTACCACGCTATGAAGATATTATTATTGACGCAGGTGGCGCTGATAACGAGGTGCTACGGGCAGCCATGACATTGGCGGATGTGGTGGTATTTCCAATATTAGCCTCAGAGTTCGACATGTGGACGTTTGGTAATCTAAGCAATTTGATTGCTTCGGCTCAGGGTAAAGAGGATAAATTGCGCGGATCTATCCTAATCAATAAGGTCAATACTAATCCGGGAACTTCAGAAAAGGAAATAGAAGATTGTCAGGAATTTCTTAGCGATTATAGCAATTTGTACGCTATGGATGCCGTGTTTCACAGCCGCGTATCAATTAAAAGGGCACAAGGTTTAGGCCGGTCCGTCGTGGAGTATAAGCCGCACGATACTAAAGCAATTAAAGAAATAGAAGCCCTATATGCGGAGGTATTTAACAATGACTGATGATAAAAAAAGCAGAATACCAAGCATACCCGAGGATAGATTAGACAAAAAGTCAATTAATTCATTGGTAGGTAGCTCTGCTGAGGACAAAAAAGCACATGCATTTATAAAAGGCAGGGTTGAAATTAAGAATTTTCAAGTCAGACTCCCAGTTGGACTTTGGGAAGAGCTTAGACAAGTATCCTTTGATACGGGTGATTCACTTAATAAGCTCTGCATCTATGCAGTTGAGGACCTTATAAAGAAAAGAAAAAGAAAAGAAAAAAGTAAGAATACTTAGTCCCAAGAATACAACTTTATGACACTATAGTATCATGATACTATAGTGCTATGATATTATAATATCACTTTGAAATTCACTAGGTTACGTGAAAAAACAGGTTGACAAACCCAAAATAAAACGTATCATTTGAATTAAGCAGGAAATTAATATTAAGTTGATTTAATGAATTAGAAATGGAGTTGGAAAACTCGGAATTAAAGCATCATCGGGCTGTCACCCGATGATGCCAAATATTGATGTTCTTGTTGGCAGCAATGAAAACCCTACTGAGGATCAACAACGCTATATAACAATCACAAACTAACATGATTATTATAGCGTTTCTGATCCTTAGATACAATAAAATCTAAGGCACAACTACATGAATGCTATAGCATTAGAACCCATAACTATATATGGTAAGGACGATCTACAATTATCAATTGATGTCCTACCATATCAAATTAATTCAATTTCCTTGCAAGTTGAGTTACTTACGTGCGCTAGCCTCTCATTGAGCGCCAGAATCTACTGGCAATACTTATACAGCCAAAAAGATTTTCACACCCATACCGTGGTTTATAATCGCCAACGTATGGCAAGACGCTTTAATGTTGACCCAAAAACCATTAAACGGGGTATAGAGCAGCTATTGCGCAACGGCTGGCTGGATATTACCGAATATTCAAAAGATGGCGGTATCGCTGAATTTCAAGTGACCATGCCGCCGGATGTATACAATAGGATCATGAGTTGTGATCAGCGCAAAGAAGGGCCGCTGAACTATGAGAATCGCGAGCGTAACTATTGCAAAGACAGTGATGACAATGTCTTGTTTACCTACTATACCAATGCTAACGGCTCACAAACGATAGTATTAGGCGAAGACTTAGATATATCTGAGGTTGCAAACATGCTTAAGCATGGCCTTATCAATGATGTTGCAGCCAATGAGGTGTTTAACGTAAGCACTGATGATCTTCCAACGCACGAAGACCTCAATAAAGAAGTTAACGTACTTCAAAATAAAATTTCATCACCTGATTTATCCAATCCAGATAAATATAAGCTGGTATTGCTGCGTAATGCTGCAATGGATAAAATGGATAAAATTAAAGCAGATAAAAAGAAGGGGGACAAGCTTGTCCCTATACCTATTAATAAATATACTAAAAAAATAACGAAGAAAAATACCATTTCTAAACACAATGTCAACTATTTTTCCAAAAAAAATAATGATTATTTTGCTATCGCAAATGAATCAGAGGGAAATACGCCTCGAAAATATCGAGATGATGATCCCGTCAAAGTGCCACAGCACTATCGCGATAAAATTAAACAAGCGATTGAAACTTACCGCTCTATGATCTCCGACCCAGCGGGTATTTTTGACGAGATGATCTGGGCTATTAGTCGCCAATTTGTCGGAAAACCCAAGGATTGCTCAAATGCGACATTCAACGACATAATGAGATTCAACACTTGTGTCGCCATTAAACTCATCCAAGAAGGGCGATGGACTATGCCTGCAGGATTTAGATCGCATGCAGTGATTGCAGCTGAGAAAAAAACGGAGGTCGACAAGGAAAATAAATTAAGGAGGCGAAACAACCACAATGATTATATTTCCAGCTCGATGGATATGGCGGATCTTAAAAATATTTTGGGTATTTAAAAAACAAGGTTAAAACAATGGCAGCGCAAACCAACACGATTGAAGAAAAAGACAGTTATATAGCTGAACTAGAGAGCGAAATATTTGAACTCAAAGAAAAACTTGAATTAACAAAGTGCAATGAATAATGACAGCACTCGATGGTTGGCCACGATTCTCAAAAAATCCGCCAGATTCAGCATAAGCGATTGTAATAGCAGATAAATTTAGCTATATGTTTTTATTTTTGACATCATTGATCGCAGGGCATCATTAATTTCGTCTATATTGATGTATTTAGGGTCAAAGTTCTTCCCAAGCAGTTCAATATATTCTTCTCGCATCTCTGATTTTTTGTCTTTAACTGCTTCGACCATTTCATAGAAACCCCAGATACCACCACAATCCTCAGGTGGACATGCACCTGTTGCTTTAATGCAAAAGGGGTAGTCTTGATTTATATCAATAGGGATAACCTTTTCTATTAGTATCTGATGCTGCCAATCATCACCAAAGTCATAGGTATATCCAATCCTATCTTTCTCACCTAACTGAAGTGATGACAATTTCACATCTATACCTTTGTTTTCATCATCATCGCCAAATAGACCAAAATCATCATGGTTATCTGCTTCATATGTTTGACCGTTAAAGTCAAAACTATGTAAATGGCTATTCGACCAAGGCATACTATTCTGGATAGTACGGTGTAGATCTTCAAATGTAATATCATCTTTTATTAACACGCGACGCCAAACTGGTGGCTTTGTATTCAGTAATACTATCTT
>JABSQL010000023.1 GCA_013215865.1 Candidatus Margulisiibacteriota bacterium | reverse complement strand
CAACAATACTGCGATATCCACTCCCATCTACCACATACTGCCCTTTATACACTTCCCCCTTGTTGGTTTCAACCGTCACACCCTTCTCTTCATCAATATCAATCGTTTCCACCTTTGTACTTTGCAACACCGTTGCTCCATAAGAAATAGCCACCCTTAATAAATAAGAATCCGTGTCTTGTCGAAACATATGATTCTCATCACGCCACACATTGCCAAATTGAAATGCTTGATTAGGATCATGTTCTTTCCCTTGTTGATGGTAAGCAAATCCCACAATACGCTTTATACCGCAGGTATTGCCTATTTTTTTTCGGATTGCTTGAGGAGAACCCAACCCCAAGACATTTAACTCGGGTACCTTATACTTATTTGCTAATAATGTGAGAAGTTGAGATGTTTGTGGAATCGTAGATTCACCAATCGCAAACCTGGGATGTGATTTCCCATCTATAACAAGTACTTTTAAAGCATGCTTACACAAAATGGCAGCCAAAATAGAACCGCCAAATCCGCTCCCCAGTATAATCACATCATATTCAGAACGCGATGATAAAAACACTGTGAACTAGTTATACGATATTTAGGATAGGCCCGTCAAGGGGTGAAATTATAAAAGTAATTTTTTGTTTGGTCTTTTAGCCCTGATAAACTTTAGCACCATAATTATGTCACTTCTAATTGGACATTTTCCATATTAAAGGATTGAAACAACCTAGAGTTATTGAAAAATATGTGTTTAAATTATCCTCCGGGAGGAATGCACTCATGAAAAAATTACATTGCGATGTGGTTATCCTTGGAAGTGGCATAAGTTCCACAATACAAGGTATGATTTTAGCTAAGAGTGGTTTAAGCGTCATTCTTCTTGAAAAAGGAAGTCACCCAAAATTTACGATTGGCGAATCTACAGTTCCACAAACAAGCTTAATGATGAGTGTATTAGCAACTCGCTATGGCGTACCTGAAATTGCTCATTTACAATCTTTTCAATCTGTAAAAACACATATATCCCCTTCATCTGGAATAAAGAAAAACATTGGATTTGTGTACCATCATAAAAGCAAACCCGTCAGCTGCAAGGAATTCAATCAAACATCTGTTGGTAGCAAATTTCATGCTGAGTGTCATCTGTTTCGTCAGGATATTGATGTCTACATGTTACAAACTGCTATTCGATATGGCTGTAAAGTATTCCAAAATACAAGAATTAACAATATTAATATTCATGACCAAGGTATACGTGTTTCTACAAACAATTTTAATGTTTCAGCACAATATATAATCGATGGCACAGGGCATAGTTCCCTAGTTGCTCAATTATTAAACTTACGTGATAAACCCTGCACCTTAGAAACCCACTCTAGAAGTATTTTTACACATATGATAGACGTAAAGTCTTTTGATAGTTGTGTTGCAAAAAACTGTATGGCTCCTTCCCCATGGAATCAAGGAACATTACATCATCTTTTTGATGGCGGATGGTTATGGGTAATTCCTTTCAATAATCATGAAACTGCTAATAATCATCTTATTAGTGTTGGATTGACTCTTGATACAAGAAAGTTTCCAAAATCTGCTGATATAAGCCCTGAGGAAGAGTTTTATAAGATTATTCAAGGATATCCAGATATCATTAAACAATTTAGTAATGCAAAACCTGTTAGAGAATGGGTTTCAACAGATCGAATCCAATACACCTCAAAAAAGTGTGTGGGTGCAAGATTTTGCTTATTATCCCATTCTACTGGGTTTGTTGATCCTTTCTTTTCAAGAGGGTTATATAACACTCTTGAAACCATCAATTCCTTGTCTAGAACTCTGTTAAACGCTTTTAAAAACAATACATTTTCAGATACTCATTTTAATTCTGTTGAAGTTTTACAACAGGGCCTTATTAGCTGGAATGATAAATTAGTAGATGGGGCATATATATCTTTTAGTAGTTTTAAGCTTTGGAATGCATGGCTACGAATTTGGTTGTTGTCTTCGTCCTACGGAGTTTTACGTATTATAAATGCCCTTGCGAAATATTCAGAGACAAAAGATATTCAGTTTTTAGAATCTTTGGATACCATGGATATACCTGGTGCAATGGCACCTAATAGTATAAATATAATGGATTTATTTTCAAATGCGTACAATGTCATAAAAAAAGTAGAATCAGATCAAAGCTCTATTGATGAGGCATCAAAATATATTTTTTCTATGTTATTAAGTTCCGAAAGATATGCTATTCCTATCTTTCCTTTTCAACATGAAGATAAACACGTAGCAGATATTAGACCTATTGCACATTTGAAATTACTTTATTGGATGAAATTTCAAGCGCCAATCAGAGTCAGGCAAAAATATTTGAATTTCAAGTTAAGTACAATGAAAAAAGTAATATCTGGATAGAAGGCCTTCACCAATTTTCTATCAATAATCAATTTAACTCCACAATTTAGTTTAATTAGTCCCGGAGTTTTGGTGTGCGAGAAATCCTATATTAAATCGTCAATAAAACACCTTATCTTTTCGCTACGATAAACGTGACATCATCCTGATAAACACCCTTCGTAAACGCATCCAGTGTCTCCATTAACTTCTCTCGAATCTCTGTAGCAGGCAAAGTCGCATGATCCTTAATAAAAGTCCTGAGACGCTCTTCACCAAACATTTCTTGGCTCTTACCTGCATTTTCCCAAGCCTCTGTAATCCCGTCTGTAATAATAAACAACACATCCCCTTTATCCAAAGAAAAAGACCCTTCCTCAAAACTATCCAATGGAAATTGAGCGGTTAAACCCAAGCCCAAAGGAAAATGCTGTAACTGAAAAGATTCCACTGATTTGTCTTTATGTCGATAGATCATCAAATCATCATGACTGCCCGATACCTTAAAGTTCCCGTCACCCGTATAACAAATACTGGCAATGGTCATGGTCCGCTTCTCGTCCAATCGCTCCATATTCTGTGTCAAAATGATATTTGCCAAATAATTTAACTCTTTCGGAGAAATGTCCGTTTTTGTGTGAATAATTGAGGACATAATACTTTGAATCATAAACATCACAAGGCCCGCACCCAATCCATGCCCAGTTGCATCACCCAACAATATCCAAGAATAACCATCAAAATTATGCACGTCATAATAATCTCCCCCTACTTCATCTGCTGGCCGCATAAAACATGCCAGCTCCAAACCCGGAACTTTCGGCTCCTTGGGTACAATCTCTGTTTGTATGGCCTGGGCTACATCATACTCCGCTGAGACCCGGGCCTGATTTATACGCCGAACCGCCGTGGGAATCTGCGTGGAAATGGTATTAAACAATGCCACATCATCGTCATTATACGCATCTTGTGTCATTTTCTTCCCCAACATCAACAAACACACGGTATCCCCATTATTGAAACAGGGGACCAGGGCCTCCACTTTCCGTTTCTTCAGTTCCGCCTTCACATCAGGATTGGCATCGCTGGTAATAATGACATCCCTCAATTCCGATATCCCCTTCATAAGGGTCCCATTTGTTTCAATGTTATTGTCCGTTACAATCTTCAGCTCATCATCCTGCCATTCCCATTTCTCATACTGGTCGGATATCGCATGTTTTGCCTCATAATTCTCTGGAAAATAAATACTCACCGGCACTTCAATTTCGTCATTAAAGTTCTGGATCACTGTCTTTGTCAGGTCCTCAAAATTACCACAAGTAGATAAATCCTCTGTGAACTTCCGCAGCACCTTCTTATAATCATACCGCCCCTTCAAAAATACCCTGTCTGCGGTGGATTGGAGGAAGATTCGGAGGGATTGGAATCCCATACCCATTCCCAACCAGAACACAACGGTAAGCAACAAAAAGATAGTATTAAAATCCTGTGATACAAATGTCTGGTACAGCCACACCAGGGTGTAATACGTGGTCGATAAAATAATAATTGCCAATACAAACGCAGCTGATTTACTAATAATGAGAGAAAGATCTAAGAGCCGATGTTTAAGGATGGAATACGACGTAAATCCGATGAAGAAAGTTGCTGAAAGAGGTCCAAAAGACAAATATTTCTGAATCCCTAATAACTGCCATACTATGCCGTAGCACACTATTATGGATCCAATCATGAGTAATAGACCAATAGCTATATATTTCAACTTTAATTTGTCTAAACCAGAGTAATTTGAAATACCCTTAAATATCATATACACCGAATGACCTATGTATGAGAAAGAGTAGAGTAGAAATAAAGGAAATAACGGCCCCGGATGTCGAACAAGATTACCTCCAATAATAGTTGCATTTTGAAACATTAAAGACGTAGGCGCACTTAATAAGCATATAACCGGTAAAAGCCAAACAAATACAGTTTTTACTTTTGATAAAGGTTCCAGCTCTATTGGATAATTTCTAACAAAATATACCAACGAAATAGCTGTTACCATTGCACCAACTATCGCAAATCTTGAAGAAAGGGTAAGCATACTAACATAGATGTCCTCTTTAGGTATGAATTCAGCAGCAAAATTTGCTAGTATCCACAAAGTAAGCCCGAAAACTAAAATTGAGAATGTAATATCCCCCATTTTCCTTTTGCCAAGAATAAGCGGTAAAATCCCTAATATTAAGTTAAATCCCAAAAGAACAATATATACGAATAACATACTTCATTATATTATCCCATACTTTACTTCAAAATATCAAATATTTATGTCAGGTAAGATTTTTATACAGAAGATAACAATACAAATATGAAATGAAATTCAAGATTTTGTTCTACACTTGGATAAATAACATCTTAAAAACCCAGCCGATGAAGCTATGTTTGGCTCATCAAACAAAGTAAAATGATTTCCCGGAACCACAATCCGTTCAAAAGGTTCAGAAGATAATTGCGTCCACCTTTCCAGTACAATGTTTGTATCAACATTTATTTTAAGGTGCTTAGCCAACACTTCAGGAAATTTTTCATTTGCTTGAAATAAGGTTAATGCTCCTGGATATACTCTTTGTTTATGGGAGATAAGCTCCTTGAGGTTATTTTTCCACCTTGGAAAATAATCTTTAAAATTCACTAATTCCTTTGATTTACTTGTAATATACTCCCATTGGTTAACTTCACTTAGACCTTTTAGTTGTTCAAATAATTTATTTAGAGAAAAGATTTTTTTATTTCCATGGATCATAAATATTTCATCCAAAATATATACCAAACTAGATAAGAGTAAAGTACCATTTTGTGTATGATTTTTGTATGATACATCAGGAAAACTATCAAACAAACCAACAAGTGCTACTTCTTCACCCTGTTCTTTAAGTTGAGTTGCCATTTCTACACATATATTTCCTCCATACGATTGCCCTATTAAAAAATAAGGCCCCTTGAATTGCACTTGTCTTATCATTTCAATGTAATATTTAGCTCTATCTAACAAAGTTGAAAATTCCTGCTCACCAATCAATGAAGGTGTTTGAATACCATAAATAGGTTGGTTCTTACCCAGATATTCCGATAAGTTTCTGTAAAATATAGCACTTCCCCCTGCTGGATGCACACAAAATAAAGGCGGGTATTCGCCAAATTGCTGAATGTTAATAACTATTGATCTATGATTTTCCTGCTTCCCCTTAACTAGCTCAAATAGTTGTTTTATTGTTGAATATTCTAAAATATCACTTAAATGAAGTTTTACTGAGCAAATTTTTTCCAGTTGATCTATAAACTCCAGAGCAAGCATTGAATTTCCTCCTGAATCAAAAAAATTGTCACTTAAATTTGGGGTTTTTCCCAAAATATTTTTCCATGCGCATATAATACTTTTCTCGATTCCATGCTTAATTCCTTGTGGGTGATGTGATGATAATTCCATATTTTCCTGTATAACGGTTCTCAATATCGATTTTTTTTCCACTTTGTTTGTAGAAATCCTTTCAAGATATCCTTTCCTTTGGAATGGATATGTAGGCAAAGATAGTTTTTGCCTCTTTTCACCATCATAAAACAGCTCCCACTTTAAGGTCGCACCACATTGCCACAAGCTTGCTAAAGATTTATAAAAATTGATAGCAGGGCTGTCTTTACTTTCATATCCTATTTTTAAGTATAAATTTTTCTTGCATGCCTCTATTTCAAAATTGTTATCCTGGCTTAGATCTGAATCAAAATTCATTTCTAAACACTTCTGAAAACCCTCTTCTTGAGTAATCGAGCCAGTTGCACATGAGGCTGTGTAAACCCCAATTCCTTTCCCAATCATTCTCTCCGGTATAACCCCAAAATGCACATACAACTTTGCAAGTGATAATTCTATAATGAATAATGACAGACTTTTAAACTGATCAGATGTTAAACACTTCTTATTATTATGCTTAAATCTTTCAAAATCTTCTATAGATTTTATAGATACCTTAAAATAATCTCTTATGTATTTAAAACATAAATCCACCGATTGTTGAAAAATATTTTCTTGCTCATACAATTCCTCATACATCTCAAAGGCTTTACTGTTTTCTTTTGAAAATACAAAAACAATATTTTTAATATCATTTAAATGATTAGCTTGCTTATCAATATTTTGATCTTTGGATTTTTCTAATTCTTTTCTTAATTGTGAGGAACTCTCATATACAAAACTTTTTCGATATCCCATCTCACGCCTTCCCTGTTGTAAAGTAAAGGCTACATCTGCCCATGAAATAATTGGATTTTTTTTCATGTAGTCTAACAAATCAATTACTCTATCGCTAAGCGAAGGCAAAGATTTCCCTGACAAAGGGATTATATGATATTTCTTTTGACTCTTCTCAGTACTTTGTTGTTCATACTCTTCTAAAATGACATGCGCATTTGTTCCACCGATACCAAATGCACTTACTCCAGCACGCCTGGGGTGAAGATCTTTTTTCCACGCTTTATGCTCTGTATTTACATAAAAAGGGCTTTTGTTTAATTTCAAATCAGGATTTGGTTCGTTAAAATGTAATGAGGGAACTAACTCCTTATTTTTCAAACACATAACTGTCTTAATCAAACCAATAATGCCCGCTGCTGAATCAGTGTGTCCAAAGTTGGTTTTAACTGATCCTATCGCACAGAAGTTTTCTTGGTCTGTAAACTCTCGATATGCATCCGTTAAGGCCTTTATTTCGATCACATCACCCAATGAAGTTGCCGTACCATGCGCTTCTATATAAGATATAGTTTCTGGACTAATTTCTCCAGAATTTTCCAAAGCCAGCTTAATGACTTCTGATTGTGCTTGAAGGCTAGGTGCCGTAAACCCTAATTTTTGAGACCCATCGTTATTAACTGCAGACCCTTTAATTACTGCATATATATGGTCTTGATCATTTTTGGCGTCTCCCAAGCGTTTAAGCAAAACCATACCAGCTCCATGGCTAAATATAGTGCCTTTTGCTTTAACATCAAACGTACGAGTATGGCCATCTGGGGAAACAATAAAATCTTCTGAATATAGAAAACCTGATTTTATTGGTAAAGATACGGATACTCCTCCAGCCAACACCATATCAGATTCAAAATTTAAAAGGCTTTGACAAGCCATATGGACAGCCGTTAATCCTGTTGAGCATGCAGTCTGAACATTGATACTTGGCCCCCTTAAATTCAATTTATAAGATACCCTTGTTGTAACAAAATCATTACTATTCCCTAACATTTTTGAGTAAAAATCAAAAAATGACTCATTTTCCTCTAAACTACCATAAAGATGATGATTAAAACCCACTCCTCCATACAACCCTACCTGACCCGAATAGCATTCTGGGTCATACCCAGCATCTTCAATGGCCTCCCATGAACATTCTAGGAAAATTCTCTGCTGAGGATCCATCGTCTTAGCTTCCTTTGATTTTATATCAAAAAAATCAGCATCAAAATGATCCGCATCTTTAATAATGCCTTTCGATTTCACATAGTTGGGATTATTTATTAATTCCTCTGCTATGCCCGATTCCTTTAGATCCTCGTCAGAAAAATGTGTGATAGATTCAACACCATCTTTTAGGTTTTCCCAAAATTCATTACTATTTTTTGCGCCCGGAAAACGTCCAGACAATCCAATAATGGCAATATGATCTTGAGAATCGCTATCCATTGTTCTTCCTATTCAAATGCGCCTTCCTTTTTTTTCTTAAATAATCATTTCTCCCTTTAATCTTCTCCTGTAGTTTTTGCTCACATTCTTTACCGCTATTTCTATTTTCAATAAATTCTGCTAAAAGATGAATTTGGGGATATTTTAGAAAGTCAGAAATTTCTATTTTTTGGCTAATTTGTTGATTTATATTGGAAACTAAAGTTAACACATTCAATGAGTTTCCGCCTAATTCAAAGAAATTGCTATTCAAACCAATCTTTTCTTGCGGAACATTTAGAATCTTAGACCAATTTTCAGAAAGCATTTTTTCAATTTGTGTCTCTGGCATTTCATTATTGTCCACCTCATTTAAGCTCATATAAGGATTTGGTAATTTATCGAAATCTAATTTTCCGTTCTTAGTTACAGGGAATGAGTCCATTTGCACAAAAAATGATGGAATCATATACATGGGTAATACATTGGATAAAAACATCTTTAAATTATTAACATTCACCTTTTCTTTACTAATAAAGTAAGCCACAATCATTTTATCTTTTATCAATACAACACAATCTTTTATTTTACTATAATCCCTAATTCCCAATACAATTTCCTGTATCTCAATCCGAACACCTCGAATTTTAATCTGTTGATCCTTTCTTCCTAAAAACTCAATATCTCCATTGGGTAACCATCTAGCAAAATCTCCTGTTCTATATATTTTCTCTCCTTTTTTATATGGGTTATCAATAAAACTACAATTCGTTAGCTTCTTATCATTGCAATAGCCTCTAGCCAAATTGGCTCCAGCAACATACAATTCTCCCGAACAATTTATAGGTAAAGGTTTGAAGTTTTTATCTAAAATATATACTTTAGTATTTGAAATAGGCTTCCCAATTGGAATTATTTTATGCGTAGATTTCTTCCGACATTCAAAACTTGTCACATCAATAGTCGCTTCAGTGGGGCCATACAAATTTATTAATTGAGAATCAATTTTTTCAAAGAATAAGTTTCTTAGCTGAAAATTCAACTCTTCCCCACTAGAAAATACTATTTTTAATGAATTTAGTGTTTGAAGTTTTACAACGTTTAAAAAGTTATTGAGCATAGAAGGTACAAAATGACATATAGTAATTCCATAATTTTCTATATGATTAGCAAGATAGTTTGGGTCTTTATGAAAATTTGGCCCTAATATATTCAAAGTTGAACCTGAAAAGATCCATAGAAATATCTCCCATACTGAGACATCAAAACTTATAGGAGTTTTTTGCAATATACAGTCGTTTTGAGTAATCTTATATTTTTTATTCATCCAAAACAATCTATTCACAGTACTAGCATGTTCTATCATCACACCTTTTGGTTTACCTGTGGATCCTGAAGTATATATCACATAGATTAAATCAGTCGGCTTATTGATACAGGGCAATACAGATTTCTTTTGTAAATAGGCATCCTCAGCATTTAAATCCAATACAATCCCCTTAAACGGAAGTTTATCTTTGAGTTGTATTTGTGTGAGTAAAATGGGCGCCTCTGTTTCTTCCAACATATACATCAGTCGTTTTTCTGGATAATCTGGATCCAGAGGCAGATGTGCCCCCCCAGCCTTCAAAATAGCCATAATCCCAATAATCATTTCAAGTGACCGTTCCACCATAATCCCTACAATCATGTCTGGCTTTACTCCCTTTTCTCTAAGTGTCCATGCCAGTTGGTTTGACTTTTCATTGAGTTCTTTATAGGTCATTTTGTCTTCTGCAAACACCAAGGCAATATTGTCTGGTGTTTTTTCTTCTTGTTCTTCAAACAGCTGGTGAATGGTTTTATCTTTGGGGTAAGGCGCATCTGTATCATTCCATTCATGAAGGACTTGATGTTCTTCTTTTTGGGTAAGCATTGGATACTTACCTATATTTTCAGATGTGTCATTAAGAATGTTTCCTAGCAATACAGACATATTCCCCGACATTTGTTCTATCATATCTCTTTCAAATAAATCCGTATTGTATTTAATTTTAAACAAAAAAGTCTCATCTCTTTCTAATACATTCAGGTCTAAATCAAATTGCCCTTCTTGTTCTTTAACAGGATAATGTATTATTTCTTTGCTTAAACTATCGAAATGATTTAATGCTCTGCCATGAAAAATAAAAGTTGTTTGAAATATTGGTGAATAGCTACTATTTCGCTCCATTACTAACTTCTCAACTAATTTGGGAAAAGGATATTTTTGGTTTTTCTTTGAATTAAGGGTAATTAATTTCAATTTCTGTAGTAGCTTTTGAAAAGAATCATCTCCTAAATTAGAAGCTTTCATCGCTACCATATTTACAAAGTATCCAATCAAATTCTTATATTCTGGCCTATCTCGCAATGAGAAAGGAACACCCACGCAAATATTTTTTTGATTCGTGTTTCGATACAACAACACAAAATACAATGCTAGAAAAAACATAAACAGTGTTACTTTTTCATCTTTACATAATATTTTTATTTTTTCTGATACAGATTTGTTGATTTCAAACGTCACTGTATCACCATTATAAGTTTGTAATTTAGGTCTCGGCTTGTTGTTAGGTAAATTGAGAACCGGAAATCCCCCTTTTAACTGCATTCTCCAATAGACCAGCTGCTGTCTTGCTGTTTCACTTTCAAGAAACTTTTCTTGATTTTCTACAAACATTTTATATGATGCGGTATTGTAAACAGGACTATCAACTTCTTTGCCCGTACAAAGATTTTTATACTTTTTCAATAAATCTTTAGTTAATATTTCTACAGATAATCCATCAAAAATAAGATGGTGAATTATAACAAGCAAGATACCTCTATCAGAATTAATCTTGTAGTATTTAAAACGAATTAGAGGTCCTTTCACTAAATTAAAAGGTAACATCGTACACTTATAGATTATTTTCTGAAATTCCTCTTCACCCATATTTCTCGCAATTACTATATCAAGTTTAACATCAACTTCTGGCAATATATTTTGTAAACGCTTCCCTTTTCTGTCTTCAAAAACTGTTCTCAATGAAGGGTGTTGATATAACATATGCTGAACAGATAATTGCATCATCTTTGCATTGACTCCACTAGGAAATTCTAAAGCAAAAGCTGTATTATAAGAAGTTAATTTTGGTTCCGATTGTTGTAAGTACCACAGAGCTTTTTGACCTTCAGACATTGGAAACTGAATCATCTTAATTTTTTTTGGCCTCCGCTTCGATACAGGACTTTGCTTTATTTTTTGTTCTCCTCTAATAAATACCTCTAACTTTTGTATTGTTGGATATTCAAAAACTATATTAGGAGACAATTGTAGTTTGTATTTTTTTTGAAAGTTATATATCAAATCCATCATCATAATCGAATCCATACCAAACTCAGAAAACTCTTTATTAACATTTATTTTTTCTTTGGATATACCAGTGATAAAGCAAACATTTTGAATTAAATCACTCCTAATAGCATCTTCAGTTTGAGTATAGGTATTGATTGATACCTTCTTATTTTGATTACTGATCAATTCTTGAGAAACCTTGTTTATACTAGCGCCAAACAAAACTACAACTTGTGTTTTTGAAGCACCCAGAATAGTTTCAAACACAGAAATACCTACCTCTTTGGTTAAAGGTTCTAATCCAAAATGTTCTTTTGCATGACGCTCTATATTCTCATTTGACATTCCACCGCCTTCCCAAATTGGCCAATTTATAGAATATGTTTTGCCACGACGTTTTCCTTCTTTATTAAGCATATTTCTAAAGGATGAAAACCCGTCCATAAAGCCATTGGCCGCCGAGTAATCACTTTGTCCTATGTTACCAAATACAGAGGATATAGAAGAAAAAAGAACAAAAAATTCTATGGGTTCTGATGATGTTAATGAATCAAGATAAATTGTTCCTTGAATTTTTGAACTAACAACCTCTTTAAAAGAGCTTTGGGTTTTGTTTATAGTCAATGAATCTTTAACAATTCCAGCACAGTGGCAGATACCAGTAATTTTGCCAAATTGTTTCTTACCTTCTGAAATTAGTTTTAAAGCATCCTGCTTGTTTGAAATGTCTGCCCTAATATAAATAACAGAACTACCTTGTTTCTGAAGTTGTTTTATCAGATGCTTTTGCTCACCACTCAATTTTGACCTACCAGATAAAATGAGATTGGCATTATTTTTTTTGGCAAAATAAGTTGCAAAATTAAAACCAATATTTCCCAATCCACCAGTAATAAGAATTGTTTTTTTATTTGAAAATTGCAATTCATTTTTCAATAATTGGATCTTTCTAAATTTATTAATCCAGCATCCTTCATCATTATACTTTACCTCTCTACTCACGAATCTTTCACCAATAATTTCCTCTTTCAATATTGAAGATAGTTTTAAATTTGCAGTATTTTTAATCCCTACTGTTTTGAATATCATGTCTGTATTTTCTTTACACACACACCTAAAATAACTTGCAATCATAGGTCCTATACAGCTCTCAAAACTTTGGAGGTGATAAGGTACAATAAACTGAATTTGTTTGAAATTAAATCTTAATACATTCTTACAATGTTCGAACATGGTTAATAAATTAGATTGTATTTCATCATCAAGAGAATGTTCATCGGTGTTCCAATAATTCATATAGATTAATTTCAATTTGTGCTTTTTGTTATTTTTCTTTCCTAATAACTCTAGATCCTCAAGTGTTATAATATTCGAAGCGTTTTTATTGCTAAATTCTTCCTCTATGTCATTAATTGATTCTAAATTATTGCCAATTACTAAGATTTTTGCATTTGACTTGGAAGTATTAGTCACTTTTGATTGAATAACCTTTTCCCAAAACGGTTCATAAAAAGATAAATATTGGTGTTTTTCTAAAGTCTTTAAAACAAAACCTTTTATGTCTACAAGAACTTCACCAAGCTCATTTAATATATGAATATCATACTTATAATCCCCCACTTTTTTAGCATATGAAAAACATAATTCTTTCATAGGTTGTATTACACTCATTTTTTCAATTGAAAAAGGCATTACTTGAGTATCTCGGTTCAATTCTAGTCCCATAACTGTTCTTAAAGCACAGTCCAATATTCCTGGATGGAAGGAAAACTTTCCCAATTCCTTGTAATTGATATTGATTCTCCCAATTGCTTCTTTCTTTTTTTCGTTTACTTCTATCCACTCAAATGATTGAAAGGTATTCTTAAAATCTGATCCTTGAGAAAGGAAGAATTCTTGGATTTTTTCTTTTGAATATTTAGTAGTAGCATATTTACGTATTTTTACAATAGAAAAGTGTTTACTCATTATGAACTTTCTCCTGCTGAATAATATTCACCTGAGCAACCGTATCAATAGCCTTAATGGACTGTGTTTTGTTTTCTATTTCTTCAATGATAAGCTCCCCTTTCGAAAAGAGCACAGGATTTTCTTCAACACTTCTAATTTCAAACTGTATGCCTGTTTCTAATTTTTTTAAATGAATGGCTATTTCTTTACGCTCATCCTTCACAATCACAGGCTGTAGCCACATCAAATGATGAATGGATGAAACATGGTGATTTTTTTGTATGGCTAATTTTCCAGCTGCAACCGCCATTTCTATGTGGGCGGATCCAGGAAATATGTGTTTCCCATCAACCACATGATCTTGGATATAAAAATCATCTTTAGATAAGGTTTTCACAAATACCACTTCATCAAAAGTTGATCTATTCTCATCCAAAAGCGGATGAATGGATTCTTTTGTAGTCGGTAAAGATTCACTGACGAACCCCTTTAACCA
>JABSQL010000229.1 GCA_013215865.1 Candidatus Margulisiibacteriota bacterium | reverse complement strand
GAGGTAAAATTTTAAAAACTCCGGTTTAAGTTCCAGTTTTCTTTGTCATTTCAACTTCGTCAACACACCAGTTACATTCATAATTAAGGTTCAAGACCAAACATCTATTGAGGCTCTGTAATCCCGGCTTCCACCGAAAACACTGTTGGTTGCCCAACGTCCTAGAAACTTAACTGTACCCATAATGAACTCAACAAGCTTTGCTTGTTAGAGTGAATTATACTAGTAGAGTGCAGCACCGCCATTCTCACCCTTCGGGTATCATTCTCACTAAGGCATAAATGCCTAAGTTTTCATAAGGCTTAGAAATTAACATTCAGTTATTTTTTAGCTGATGCGTGAGGCAAGAACCCGTTGAAATTCATATATGTGACTTTGGATCTAATCAAGCCAGAGGCCTCATGATATTGAAAGCACAACGGATTATTGCTCGAAGCAAATTAAAGTTTCCATTCCTGCTATCTTTCATTATTGGGCCAGTTATTGTTCGAGATTCCAAAATCATTTGAATTTTTTCTTAGCTAAAAGCCAAAACATCTATCTTCATCAAATACCTTTTCGTTTTTTAACATGTAATACACACTCCTTCCTATTCTATGTGAAAGCAGAGTCAGAGCTTTTGCTCTACCATGTTTTCGTTCGGCTCGGTTTTTAAATTTCAAGAACAATGATAAGGCCAAGTACTTTTCCAACTCCTGGTATTGATTTCACTATAGACAACTCTTTTGGTTGTTTGGTTTTAGTTTCTTTAATGACTTTGTTTTCAATATTATTAATGGCCTTATCGTAGCCCTCCATTAAAAGCAAATCCGTTTCGCAGTTTATTTTCTGAGGAATTTCTGTAAATCTATCCGCAAGCCCAACTCTATTGCACTTATGATTAAAGGAAGCTGCTCCGTAACTATCATTAATTTGGTGTCCCATTATTTTCACATGAGTATATAGTTTAGATCGATTTTTCACCATGACCATTCTCCTTCGAAGCAAGTCCCTAGTAGCACGAAGTTTTTTAGGGTAAGCGTGAGCCAGTGGAAACATATCCGATCGAATCAATCCTGCAATTTTTCCCACTTCGTGGAGAATTCAGTCTAATTGGTAAAACCAATTGACTTCATTTCTGAGCGTCTATCTTATCATTTTTCGTTTTCCCCTGATGAATGGCTCTCATGTATAGTGCGTGGCCAAGAATAAACTTTATTCCATTCTCCTCACACCAATCGCTAACCCAATACCAACTGAAAATGCACTCGACACCAACTACTATTTTACCCTTAAAGGGTTTTAGGACTTTATCCAATAGCTCTGGTTTTGAGGGTACGTCGACCTCTTTTACCGTTTTTCCATTGGAATCGGTGATTGCAATGAACATAGTGACTGTGTGAAGGTCAATTCCACAGTAATATTCGCACTATAAAAGCACTTTTCATTCTAATCACTAAAAGTGATTGAATTCAATGGTGTTTTTCTTTGTAAAATACCATAATAATTCCATCCTTATTGTAGAGTGTTTTATATTTTACACTAAAAACGTATGGGCATTATAAGTATCAAAACGCTTAACCCGACCTCAACACGGAATTTCAAAATTTCTACCTTTAAAATTTAGAAACTTGGCAATG
>JABSQL010000228.1 GCA_013215865.1 Candidatus Margulisiibacteriota bacterium | reverse complement strand
CACCTTCAATTTCAACAATTTCTGAAGAAAATATCATACTTGATATCCTGATCACTAACTATACAACTATTCCCCTGAATTAATGGCTGTAAATATTTGTTTGCGAAGAAGCTTGATAAGCTTTTTAAAATCTTTTTTTGTGAGAATAGCATCGCTGCTCTTTTTCCTCCCTGATAAACCCATTTCCTTTTCATCTCCCTTTCCCTACAAAATTTAGGTTTCTACATTAACACAGCAAACAAGAAAATACCATATATAATGTTATGAGCTCAATATGTAACGTAAGGTTTTGCATTTTCTTCCTCCTGTTTGAGGATGATATCTCTAAAGCAGGAATGAGACTTGTTAAAGAACATTAAAAATGATATCTTTCAGTTAAATTACACTTCATTGGAGGAAACAACATGTCAGGTGCAGGAATTTCACATCGTAATAATCAGTTAAGAAAAATCATTTCTAACTCACCACTTGTGGTTTATGGGATAGAAATAACTAAAGTTATTACTGATCTTATAATGTCTTTCCTCGAAAGAAAAGAATTAGTGAGATTGTCATTAGTTCCAAGTCTTATTAAGCCATTTGCAAAAAGGGCTGCTATAAATTCTATAAAGAATAAGTATAAGCAATTAGGAATAAAAATTGATAAGAGCGAAGAAGAAATTGATTGGCTTCAAGAATATAATAAAGCGAATCTGATAGTTGAAAATTTCAAGAAGAACCGTGGATGTTTAGATATAGGTGTAAATGATGTCGTAAACAAAACATCGATAGCTCAAGAAAAAATGCTTCATATAGCAATGTTTTCTCCTTATACAGGCTATAGCCGTGATGGATTACATTTGGCTACGTGTTTGCTGATACTCGATGCAGATCCAAATGTTACCAATAGTAATGGAGATACGGCTCTTTATCTTTTTTGTAAATATTTTCCTTCTGTTTCTTACACTGATTTTTCTTCTACTCCTGCTTGTATGATTATTGAAGCATTATTGTTAGGAGGTGCAAATATTAATGCTACTAATAAGGATGGAAATACAGCACTACATACAATTTGCTCTCGTGCCAGTTTTTATAATCGGCATTATCGCGATTCGATGAATATTATTGGTTTGCTAATCAAATTTGGGGCTGACGTTACAAAACGTAGTGGAAAGGGAGATAGCGCTATTGACTTATTAAATAATAATCCTCACCTACTTGATGAAGATATAGAAGTTGTTAGAGACCTACTTGCAAAACAAAGCTAAGCACGGCACTAATATCATTGAAATTCTAAGCACAAACTCTGAATGAAAAACACAAACAACCCCAAAAAAGGGTAAGTTAGTTACCCGAAATACTCAACACACCAGCAACAGTACCAATAATAACCAATAGAGCACTAAGGGTAGCCATACTACCCCCGAACATCCAAATGAATCGTTCATATGCCATTATTTTCTGAAAGATACCTTTTTTACCATTACCATAGAAATCTTGACGAACCATTGTCATTTGAAGGGTGATTTCGCTTAAAGATCGTTTAAGTTCTTTAACAGATTCAAATAGTTGGTCTAGATCTTTATTACTACACATTGATTAACCTTATTCCTCTACATCTCTTACAGCTTTCTTTGCCCTATGAAAAGCATCATTAAATATGTCTTGGATGTCATTGATGTGCTCAACGATAAGATCCTCAAGGCGAATACCCGTTTCGGGTAACTTTCTTTTTACGGGGTCTATGAGCTGGTCATCAAAGAAGGAGATTGCTTTTACCATCCCATTGGCAAATATTTCTGCCTTATTCCGAAGCCTCAAAAAAAACCAATCCACATCAAGTCTCTTAAGAATGGTATCAAACACCTTATCAGCCAGAAAGTATACCGAAAAAGTGAGTGACCCTCCCCCTATAACAGCTAAGCCCCATCCGATGGGTGTGTTTTTAAAAATATCAGGTATAAAGCTTAATATATCCATAATTGTTACTCCTTTGGTTGTTTCTTTGTTGGATTTGGAATGATCACTAGGTTATTTTGTTGTGTGAGACGGCGAGATACATGCGTCCAAGTAGGGGTATCATCTTCAATAGCGGTAATACCCATATCACGATATATGCTTTTCCAATGAATCCGAATATCATGCTGAACTTCAGGTGCGGGGATGCCATTAACCTTGATATCATAAGCTAATAACATTTTGTGATCAGAGAAAAAAGCACCTTCACAGCAGTCAGGGGGCCGATATCCAGAATATTGATAAGAGCCACCAACATGCCAGTTATTGATAGTGATGGGTTGATTAAATCGTATTCGAATGGCTTGAGCGATAGATATCATTTCTTTGTCCACAAATCGAATTGAATATCTTCCAAACTTTTTCCAAATTGTTTTAGGGACCACCTCTTGTACAATGAAATTCTTAATCCCTTCAATTTTCATTTCTTTTGTTCCTGGTCTTGTTTGATTTTGGGTAACTTATTTGGGGGTAACTTATTAGGATCCGTATAGATAAATTGAACTGTTTCTGGCTCTGAAAATGATGAAGGCTGAATAATATATCCTTTTTCATCAAACTCGGGAATAGAAGAATCAACTATCAATGCCACGTTTGTATCTGGATCAAACGTTTTCCAGTTGGATTTAATATCCCACTCTTCATTCCAGAAATAATGTTTTGCGATTATTCGTTGCGTTTTCGTATCAAAAATAAATAGATGTTTCATGTTATCTCCCATCCTTATGTAAATGACTTGTTCTTAAATACTCTTACGTGACCACCTGTACGACCGGCTCCTGCTCCCGCATTTGACATTGAAGTAATTGAAACATTCACACTCCCGTTAGGAAGAGAGTCAATGGCAATCCATTCTCTAAAAACAACCACTTCATGGGATTTATAAATTGAAAACCCACTACCGATCGTTTCAACCCACATATTGTCGTATGTTTTTACAATGGCACCATTACCAATATTGATTATGAGATCTGATATTGCACTTCCTAGATCAATGGAGCGTAAGCGGGCATCAATTCGAAGTAATTTATCTGAAGAAGTTTTGGAAAAGTTTGCGTTT
>JABSQL010000227.1 GCA_013215865.1 Candidatus Margulisiibacteriota bacterium | reverse complement strand
TCATTTGTTTCGTGTCCATGAACTGCGGTTCCGCTACTAATTTTAAAAGTAGGTTCTCCATACGAAGTAAGCAAATCACGCTGACTAGTTATTAAATATAACTTGCCTGCGGTTGCAGAAGTTGTGTATGCCGCTGTACTTGCATCAGCCAGTGTTTTATCCTGTCCTGTTGCAATCACGATTACAGGAACAGTTCCAGCGCCTGCTCCGGCATAAAATGATTCGTCTGTGACTGATACAGCCACGCCTGGTGATACTAAAGTTGCCATTTAGTTTTCCTTAATAAAAAATTCGATCTGTTTAACATATTTAGCTAGTTATAGGTATATTAGGTGTTTAACCTATGACAAAATGAAGCGGATCACCGCCATCTGTATAAGTTACAAGCTCTTGATCTAATTTATCCATCTGAGTTGCGGCATCTTGACGCAATGCCTCGCCATTTAATGTAGTACCTCCTTGAGGTCCTGCAATTTGACTAAACTTACTTCTAGCTTCTGCAATAATCATTTTTGATTCTGCAACTGCCCAACTACGTATCCAATACCCTCCATATACATCAGCTAATAAATCTTCCTCTGGTCGATAATTATAACAATGTAAAACAATGCTTTCATCATTAGTTTTTACCTTTCTATGGAATGAAATTGTTTTTGAACTACGCTTCCATGTAAACAGATACTCACTACCAAACATTCTACCAAGCATTTCTCTATGCTGAGAATAGGCTTCAAATGTTAGTAATCCGCCTGCTCGTCCGGCGTGTAAAAGATAGGTATTTAAATATGCCGCTTCAAATGGCTCTATATCATTACCATATGTTGTACCTGAAATACCTGTAACTGTCCTATAAACATCTTTAACTTCAATTACAATATCAGGTAAAACATAATCACTCTGTTCCTTTGTAAGAGCCAATATCATCATGCTTTCTTCAGTAGAATTTGAGGACCGTTGTCTATAACGATCCAACGCATGGTCGATACTTACATTATAATGATCAGCGTCTAGTTCGACATCTATGATGCCGCCACCTAGGCTGAGTTCTATATCTTTGATTAATTTTTGTCGTGGAGACTGCGCCATACTGTTACCTCTTTTTAATATTTATGCAAGAGGTATTGTATGAAGGGGACTATTTAAATACTTTAAGAATTATTGTGTCGTCACTAAATCGGGGGGTGAGTTTTGTTTCGACAGCTTTAAGGCTAGTAAACCACTTATCAAACTTACTTTTGGTAAGTCCTTTGCATTCTTTTAACTGTTCTATTGGTTTGCGAAGTGTTTTCCTTGTACTTTTTGTCTCATTTACATTTGTAAGTGTTGTACCTTTTACTGTAAATCCTGCACTATCATCCGCAATTAAAACACCAATTTTCCTAAATTTAATCTGATAAACAACTGCGGCCGTTGCACCAAGTAATGCTATTGGTTTCTCACTTACAACTTTAAGTTTATCATCTTTAACACAATATTTTAATTTAGTAACTTGCTTTTCTGCACTTGCAGGTTTCTTTGTACGTTGTTTTCTATTAGCAACAGATTCGCCTATAATCATATCACATGCATCAAGAACATCTTGCAAGAAAATCATAAAACGCTTTTTATCTTGCTTTGACATATGCGAATAGCCTTCAACTAAATCCTCCTCTGTTTTTTTATATGCTTGTGTAATTTCGTCAAGTTCTTTTGTATATTCGCCTTTAAGAACTCTTGCATGAGCTTGGTTGCATCCATTACCACGCAAATAATCAAGTGGTTTATTTTGTAATGAAACTAATGACCATGTGTTTCCTTGGCTTGCACACATGTCTTTCCATTTTTCTAATTCAGCACCCATATCCCATGCTTGTTCTTTAATACGATCTTGAATAGTGGGACCTTGTTGCCGTACTTCTTTTGCTTCATCCTTTTTTTCTTGTTTACGAAATCCTTGAGTGCAAAGATATTCAATGTGGCGATCAAGTTTTTCGTGGACTTCTAATGAATGTTCTACCCCTCTTGATGCCATTCGAGCGAGCCATCCATATGTTGCAATAAAAAATACTTCAGGACATGCTCTTACCATTCTGGCTTCATCTTTACTGCCAACTTGAAGTAGATAGTCTACAATGTATTTTTTAGCATCTTTAATGTTCTTATGGTAAGCATAATAATTAAATGCTTGTAATGTTTGTGATTGAGAAATTGTGCCTTCAACATCAGGTTCTGATCCAGTATATTGCTCATCAAACTGT
>JABSQL010000226.1 GCA_013215865.1 Candidatus Margulisiibacteriota bacterium | reverse complement strand
GTCTAGTAACACCTGTAATAGAAGATATATGATCTAGACTGACACCATTTGAAGTTAGGGGGTATTGTGAATTGTATACCAACTGCGCTAACTCCCAAATTATAGACTCTCGCTCATCAAGAATCCCTTTGATTTGTCCCAGAAATGATTCTGAATCAAGGTTAATTTCTTTTCCAAAGGTCGCTCTAAACGCTTCTTTTGTTTCAGATTGAATATCCGATAACCGTTTCAATTTAAATCCTTGTTTTGTTATTCCGAATGCCATTTCTCTTCCTTTTAAAATACAAAAGAGACGGCCAGGTACCTATGTAGATACCTAACCGCCTCTAAGATGAGTGGGTATAAAGCAAAAAAACGAGGATTACCTTTATGGGGTTCCTCGCTTCTCTTTTCAGTCGACTTTATGCCTCTGTTGTTAGTCAGCGTTTCTTAATATTTATAGTAGCATGAAGTTCTGTTTAAGATAAAGGAAAAAGGATAATGAAGTACGAACCCTTAATGTTGAAGGTACTAGATTTATATATCATATCAGCCCATTATTTTTGATCAGATGATTGAATATTTGAAAGATTTTCAATCATTACAACTTCAAGCAAGTTTCTAATTTCTCAACTGCAACTTTTTTCTTTTCTTCGTTCATCTTCTGTACATTTAATAGCTTCCACCGAATACCCGGAAAATTTTTAATTTCTGAATTACCTATTAATCTCCAATTTGGCTCTCCCATCGCAATGGAGACTAAAAACAATTTTTCTTCCTTTGTCATTTTATTTGAAATTTCGGAAATAAGTCTTTCTCGAGTCTCATATAATTCGTCAAGGATAACAGAACTATTAGTCATCCCGATAAACTCTTTTTCATAAGCCTGAGAAACATCAAGCCGATTCGGATTTAGCAGTTCTTCCGGTGGCCGATTGTGTTGTGCAAGATAAACAACAAAAGCCTTCCGAATCCGATCGGTTAGGCCTTCGGTCTCAAACAGGTTTTTGATATCAAATAAATCTCTGGGATGCTGACGATCTAAAGCCGCACAGAGTTTACCTCCGTACAAATCTGGAATCGATAAGATATTTGCAAATACTGACACCTCAAATTCCGATTGAGCTGCCTTACACAGCTCCTTTCTTTCGGTTGGATAAATCGCGCCTCTTAGTGTTGTATTGGGTTCAATTTTGATGATATCCCCATCTCGTTCAACTGCAATTTTATAATTGTGCTTTGTGAAGTTAGCCCTTGTTCCCTTTACGTGTCTTTGAATGTCTCTAGCTACTTCCATCATTAATTCACTAATATTTGCAAGTGATTTTTCCCTTGTTTCAATTGGCAAATAAACTAAATCAATGTCAACTGATAATCTGGGCATTTCTCTGACAAATAGGTTAATGGCCGTGCCACCTTTTATTGCTATGTCTTGTTTGTTATAAAGGTGTGGAAGAGTTTCAAGTAATAATTTGACTTGTCGCCTGTAGATATGTCTCATGCTTCAGCTTCTTCTGTATTCGGCTTGAATTGCAAAGGAATGGTGATTTGATATTTTGGGTCAAAAAAACCATCGGTAATTTTCCTTTTCCCCTTTCCGAAATCAATCTTAGAGGTATCGATTCTTTCTGCCCAGGGAAATCGAAAATAGTCGGAAAGAAACATAAATAACCGCTTTACCTTTATCGAACTACAATTTTCAAGCAGTTTCTGAACGATTTCAGATCGTAGGGTATATAGATTTTCAAATACTTTACTAGCTTCATCAAGAGACTCTTTATGAGGTATTAGATGAAGATATTCCATCATTGCCCGTTCAGGGGATGCGACTTTAATCGAGAATGTATCAATATTGATATCAGATATGCCTAAATAAAAACTTTCTGGAAATAATTCAGTTGCATAGAGCTCAACCTTAACACCCCAATTCCTACTAGAAAACCATTTAGGGAGCCTTATGTTGGGTGGGGAAAATAAATATACCGTGGTACGAGAATCTATTCCCAGAGCAACATAATGACTTTTTCCTCTTAATTCCAATGCTGTTTTTGCGCCAACATGGATGGGCTTATCATCTTGGTACTGAATGGGGTGTAAAGCGCCGGTCCAATCTACTTTATCCCCAGATCGAGTATAAGCACCTTTCCCAATGCGTTCTATCCATTCGGATTTTTCATACCTGGACAATAGCTGTTGGTAAGCCCCTTGAGATTCGAACCAGGGCTGTAATGCTACTGTACCTTTAGGCCAGTTTTTAAGAATTAGGTTTATTATTAACATTCTACACCAACTAATAGTTGTTATTATATCAGAATATTAAACTATATCAAGTTTATATTTTCCATTTACAAACAACTATTAGTAGTTATTCACGAATATTTTTAAACTAGTAAATTGAGAAAAGGTTCATTAAGTAATAAACCAATCTTACAAATGAGAAAAAGGTAATTTTCTTACAATGAAAAAAGCTATTATCAGTAAGTTTAGAGTGATGGTGCTTTTCTCTGGGGTTACTATATTTATATCAGTCTTTATGATATCGCTGATTTCGGTTATAGAAAATCATGTTTCTCTAGTCTTTATAGTTACCTCAACATCTGTTTTTAGTGTGGGCTTGAGTTTGTATTGCATTTATATGGTATTACAAAAGAGTTGGAAAAATAGATAGTGAAACGATCCTTTCAACAGATCTAACTGATACCGTGATGGTTAACTCTCTTTGTTTAGCCTCATAATCCATCTCAAACTTCAAAAGTTCGATCACTCCAGTCACTGAAAGAATCTCAGTCTTGAATATAGCAGAGATTGCACTGACTTGGTTACCCTTTTTGAGAATATCCTGAAAATATGGAATCCCTCTTGAACGGTCCAAGAACCACTCACCCCTAAAGAGCTGAAGTCTTTGAATAATACGCTGCTTCGTTTCTTGAATACCCTCTACAAGTACTAAATCATTGTTCTTAAAGACAACCTCATTATTCGAATCCAACAAAATATCCACTACATAATTCTCCCTGGACCGGTTGGTGTGATGATTTCGGCATTGTCGCGGATATGGTTAACAATTGCTTCTCCTGCAACACTATTTAACCGCTGTTTTTGATCT
>JABSQL010000225.1 GCA_013215865.1 Candidatus Margulisiibacteriota bacterium | reverse complement strand
TATGAAATCATACCAATCCCTACCCTTTACTCTATTCAGAAGAAAAACGCGCTGCTACTCAAAATGCCCTCTTATGGTCGAGCTTTCTTTGGTATTATTATTTCACAAGAGATTATATGCTATATTGTTTTAGCAATCCCATTATTCCATAAGGGGCTTTTTTTGTCCTTTTTTACCTTTTCCCCGGACGGCAGTGTCGCGAGTACGGGACATAACAGAGAATTTGGGTATAAAAAAATGCAATTCTTGACCCTGTTTGTTCGATATATATATAAAGACAAATAAAATGACGTAAAAATCAGGAGGTTTAAAATGAAAATGCCGAGTATAAATATATTTTCAAGGAGCACATCATCACGATTGAAGAGGCCTTTGCTTGAAGAATCTAAAAGCGATGATGTCAGTGATGCAAGCGTAAAGAAGCATATGAAAGCTTATTTGGATGGCAGGAAAGCTGACGGTGGAAAAGTATTTCTAAAACGTAGAATCCATAAAAGCTACTTTGAGGATCTGAATATGATAATAAGTGAAAAAACAGACCTATTGATTAATGTCCTTACGGATTATAAGTCTTCTAGTATGACTTTTCTTTATAGACGAGATAGGCTCGTCGAACTCCTTGGAATTAAAAAAACACTTATTGGAACTGTAAATGACCGTTTGAAAGAGCTATATATTTCTGGTTTTAAAACCGCTGAGACTATTCATGATAAAGAAGTAGTAATAGAAGAAATGGAAAATCTGAATTCTTCCGCACAAATAAACTATGCACACTCCTGTGTGAATGATTTCATATTATTTCTAATGAAAGGTGGTGAGGCAATTAAATTAAGGCATTATCCAGGACTTCAAACTGGACGAAATAACAACGAATATTCTCAAAAGACTGTAGAAGAACACTTAGATTTAACCTTCAATCATTATAAACGTAAAGGCAAGGTGAAGGGGTTCCTAGAACGTGATGAAATTGACAGATTGCCTGATTTGACAGGTGTGTATCCAAAATCTCAAGTGACTCTATTTAAGACTGAAAATAAAGAGTATAGCTGGATATTTTGATAAGGATATCTTAAGAATGGTGGGCGGTACTGGAATCGAACCGGTGACCTCTAGCATGTCAAGCTAGCACTCTAACCAACTGAGCTAACCGCCCTCATTTACAGACAAACTGTACGATATGAAAAAAATAAAAGCAATACCTATGTGTATTGGGTTTCTTCCAATAACCATTCTCAATGATAAAGGCCTGCCTGAACAACACGGTGGGGAAGATGCTTATCGCAGACTGAAATCTCGGGATAAAATCTGATCAAACCATGGTCTGAATGTTGTAAGCCACAATAAATTTGGGAGTTAGAGTGCTAATAAAGGGATATTATATCTCTGCTGCTATGAAAAATGCGGTTCACAAGAGGTTTATTTTTCTTTATATCATAGTAGATATTATAATTTCCACAAGGAAAACTATAAGTATGTTGGTCAATTTCGGGCCGTTTAGTTCCAATATTCGGATATTCAATAATATGGTTAATAGTTTCTTGAATAGTATCTAATAAAGTATTTGCAACTTGCTCAGAATGAGTTGAATTACGCACAAATGACCAGATATCAAAAAGGTCAGCTTCTGCTCTCTTTGAAAACATATATTTTTTATCGAGTATTTTTGCTAAAAGATGATTTGGCTTTTTTCTTGATTTCTTCCATGCTGAGCTTCGAAACTCTACCTTTTTTCAAGTCATCTCTGCCTTTTGCCAATTCATCTTTTAGCCAGGTTAGCTTTTTTTGTCGTACTATATCGTGATCATCCAAAAGAGTCATCGCAGAATGTAGAACAGCTCTCTCATCTTTGTATAAACCGCTTTTCACTTTTTTCTGTATGGCCTTATCAATTTCATAGTCAATATATTTTGGCATTTAAAATCTCCTTGTCTATAAGGATAATATACCCATATTATTTCAAATATAAACCCTAATGTCTACATATATAACGATAAAAACTGCAAATATAATGCATGGATAATTTGTTATTTGCGAGAAATATTTAATTTAAACAGCTTTGCTTCAAACAAAAGTAAGTAAGCTTCATTGCACTACTTGCGGCCAAACTCTTTTTTGAGTGAAATTAGTTATATAGATTGCATTTTCTCGTGTCAATTCATAACCAAGTAAACTTGAAATAATCCAATTGCTTATTAAAATTATGATCTTCAATTGTTGAGTTAAAATCACTATAAAAAAACGGAACTATCTTTGCATAACATTGGATAAAGTTATAAAGTTCATGAAGAAGGACATTAGCAATCAATATTAAGTCATTTCCTTTTACAAGGCCATTCCATTCTTCCCCATCTACAATCTCGTATCGAGTATTTACAAACTTTTCTATTCCAAACCGGATAGAGTTAAATACTTCTCTGAATTTTTGAGAATACATTCTCCTTTTTACATCGATTTTTCGGTTATCCCATTTTGGAAACGTTTTCAATCTATTTTCAGAAGTTTCAAAATTTTGGGTGATATGACCAAATAACACAACAATTCCAAAATATAGAACTTTTGAATCTGTACATACGCCGTGGTATTTAAAACTATAGTCACCTTTCTCTAACATAACCATAGGATATCACCCATACTCAAACAAACGAAATTTAATACTCCCAACAAAGAAAAACACGAAATATCGTGTCTTTATGCGTAAAAACAGTTGGCACAATGGTTGCAGCAAATCGAAATGTGATACCATAATGCCTAAAATAATGACCAAAACAAAAGTTCATGTTCCTCATGCCAGGATAAGAAAAGAAACTTTTTCTCATCCACATATTCTTTCGGAACAAAAAGATGCCATTACTGGTCGGGTGATTCATCGCATTCAAAATCATCTCAGTGCATGTATTGTTAATATAAACTTGATTTCCCAAGACAAATTAGATCCAGAAAATACCATCAAAGCCCTCAGTCATATTCGATCCGCATATAAAGGTCTGATGAATCTCTGTCGTAAAAAAGAAATCTTGCTTTCAATATGGAGAGAACCACTCAATTTGAAACCCCTTTGTATAGAGGAAATTATATATGCTCAATTGGCTGAATTGGAAAGCGGACTCACCCAAAAAAGCCTGTCAATTGCTTGGCAACCAAAATCCCAAACAATGATTTCAGGAGACTCAGCTAGATTTCATCTTCTGTTTTCTTGCCTCCTACAAAATATGATCCAATTTTCGAGCCTAAACACCGAACTTAATATTTCTATGCACCAAACTCATTCTGAAACCAACATTCAATTAGAGAATATATGTCCTCCCCAAAATAATCTTATACCCGAAGAGATATTCGAAAATGCGATTAATAAAATAGGTACAAATGGGAAAGTATACTTGGGATTTGGCCTATTAACAGCACACCATATCATCCAAAAGCATGGGGGGACCATTCAGGCACAAGGAAAAAAAGAATCTGTATTTTCAATTTCAATATCGATACCCAATGCTGCCATAGAGGAGGACCCCCCAAATGAATGAGACTATTTTAGTTGTTGAAGATGATGAGCAATGGGCATTTATTGCAAAAACCCTTTTAGAGAAAGAATTCAATGTGATCCATGTAAGAGATCGGGATACATGCGTGAAGAGATTGGAGGATGGAGATATCAGATTTGTTCTCTTGGACCTAGGACTTCCTGATGTACAGGGTTTCGAGTTACTACACCAGATTAAATCACTGGAACCCACACTACCCGTTATGATTTGGACTTGTCAAAATGAAGTGAGAACGGCTGTTGAAGCCATAATCTCAGGTGCAGATGATTATCTCATTAAACAAGAATCTGAAGATGGATTGGCAACCCTTATTCGAAAGAATATTCGTCCCAAAAGACGTAACATCTCAGTAGAGGCCAGGACAAACAAACATCAGCCAGATATTTTGATTCCTGATCACCCCATGTATCGTCGGGTTTTTAAGCAAGCCATCATAGATGCCCATATCGGATCAGAAATATTTATCCAATCAGAAAGAGGGACTGGGAAAGGCGTGATGGCTGAATATATTTATAGACACCTTAAACCAAAAGGGCCATTGGTAGATATAGATTGTAGTTCCATCCCTGAAACCCTCATTGAATCAGAATTATTTGGATGCAAAAAAGGCGCATTCTCAGAAGCCACAGATCGGATGGGAAAAATTGAATTAGCACATAAAGGGGTTTTATTTTTGGATGAGATTGGAAATCTTCCTCTAGAGGTTCAGCCTAAATTTCTTAAAGTGATCAATGATCGAAAATGTGTGCCTTTAGGTTCAAATGAGGAGATTCATGTAGATTTCTTATTGATAACAGCCACCAACATAGATTTAAAACAGGCGGTTAAAGAGGGGAAGTTTATGCCAGACCTCTATGACCGAATTGTCGGGGACGAAGATTTTGATGACCTGTTCAAATTAAAACTCCCCACGCTACGTGAATACCCAGAAGTGATTCCCCAATACATAGACCACTTTGTCACTTTCTATAACAAGCAATACGACAAAAAATTTATTCCCAGCCCAGAAATTATTTCTTTTTTAACCCACAAAAATTGGAAAAGTAATGTAAGGGGGTTGGAAAAGGTCATACGCAAAATTATTCATAGGTTCCCTGATATGACCATCATTTCTTCTCTTTTAGCCCCTTCAGGACGTACTCATATTAGCAACAGACCTAGAGTATATTCTTTGGATGAAAAATTAAGAGAAATCGAAATAAATGAGATTACAAAGTCTATAGAATCACATTCTGGAAATATCTCCAAATCAGCCAAATCATTAGGCCTTAAGGTTCAAACATTACATAGTAGAATTAAAAAATATAATATTTCTGTTTCCAATAAGGCAAACTCTGTTTAGACGATTATCATCTTGAAAAATTTATTATCCATATTGATCAAACCCAAAACATATATCGTATTCGTAGTTATTCTTAGCTGTCTTACTCTTTCATGTTATAGCCAAGAATCTATTTTTGTTATTAAAAGCAGTACAAATGCACCTTATGATGCAGCCGAAAGAGGAATCAATCGCACCCTTTCAAATACATTTCAGATGAAGGTGTTTGATATAGATAACGATTGGCAGTTATTCCCTGAAGAACTAATAAAAAAAGAAAATCCCGCAGCCATTATCACTATTGGCACCCTTGCCACAAAACTTGCTTACGAGCATCACTATGATATCCCTTTAATCTATACCATGGTCCTAAGACCTGACCTATCAGGTATTTCACCGGCTAAACAGAAGAACATAACCGGTCTTGCATTGGATATCCCCTTTCATGATCAATTCTCTACTATGAAAAAACTGATGCCCCATGTCACAAAAGTGGGAACGTTGTATCACCCTTCTGAACGACAAAGAATCATTAAAGCGGTTAGAATCGCCAAAAAATATAATATCCAACTAATGTGTAGAGAGGTTTCTCAAACTACAGACATCAAGAGTGAGCTTCAAAAGTTACTAGAAACAGATGGCATCGAATTGTTTTGGCCCATCATGGATCCCAAAACATATTCGGTTGAGGCCCTTCAATATATTCTTCTCAAAACGACTCAACGAGGGGTCCCTTTAGTAGGTCCCTCATTTGCATATCTCAGATGGGGTGCTTTATTTTCTTTTGATATTGATTATGTTGGCGTGGGTGAACAAACAGGGCGACTGGTTAAGAAAGCATTACATCAAGAGGTACTCTCAAAAAAGAGTGCATCCTCTCATAGCCATTTAAAATATTCCCTCAACTTAAAAGCAGCAAAACAGTTGGGGATACCGTTCCAAGAATCGATTATCGAAAATGCGGGGTATGTATCCCAATGAAAAAATCATTCCTGTCTTTACAGCATTTGTTAATTGTAATGATTTCTGGATGTATCATTTTGACGTCGTTGGCACTATGGTTTTCTTCCAAACAACAGCAATCCAAATTCTTTGAACAAACGATTCATGAAACGGCCCAATCTTTGGTGCCAATCGTTTCCTCTGCGAAATGGCTCCTTTTATACAATGAAGAATATAATCAATCGCTCCTAAAATACTATATGGAAGAGATTTGGAAACATCATCAGGATATGATGTTCTTCACCGTTTTGAGCCGGAGCCCCATTTCTATTGAATACGAACTTCTAAAGCAATATTACGGCACGATATTAGAATCCGATGTTGATACGATAAGAGTTGGCTTATACAAAGAACTTCAGGCAAAGGGTCTGGTCAGCAAAAATGGAAATATGCAGTTTAAGATTTCAAATTGGGAATCCCCAATAATGTATCAGGACCATATCTCTAATCTAGAAGATATTTTATTGTCACAAGAAGAAACGGAATTGCTTAAGAAGATTATTAATGCTTCTTCTACTAGTTATATTCAAGAACAAGCAATAAACCTCATAAATAGTGCCAAAGAAAATGGGGATCACTTTTCCTATAAATCTCTCAACGATACATCCAAGCAATTAAAAGTATTCCTATACCCCATATTTTCCTCAAGTACAGATCCAAATAACCCTGAAGATGTATTGTTTGGTAGTCATACGACTCAAACCAAGCAAGTGATTGGTTATGTATTGATGGGTATATCAACAGCCAAGATATCAGCCAGAATTCATGAAAGCTTCTTTTACAGCATGATCATTACCCTTGTAATCATATTGATAGGAATAGGCGTATCTATCGTTTTGTCCCATTTCATTACCAAACCCATTGAAACATTTATTGCAGCCACACGTGACTTATCGAAAGGAACCTTCAAGTCGAGAGTGCCAAAGTGTACATACAAGGAACTTGATATACTGGCAGAATCTTTTAATGATATGACACAGAAAATGGAAGAAAATGAATCTTTCAAAGAACAATTTCTGGTCAATATGAGCCATGAGCTTCGAAATCCCCTTAACCCCATTATTGCGCTATCTAGTGCTATGGTCACATTTTGGAAAGACCGGACAGAAGATCAAAAGAAAAAAGCATTTTCAATAATCCATGAGAGAAGTAAAAACCTGCTGGCTCTAATATCCCCCATTTTAGATTTTATAGAGTCTTCAAATGAAAAAGATAGTGATAATCATCAAGAAATTGATCTCAGAAAGCTGGCTCTAGAGTTAACGATTTCTACGAATGAAATTATTAAAAATAAGCCGCTTGTATTTGAAACCAGAATGCCTGATAATATACCGGACTTTTATACGGATAAAAGCAAATTATGTCAGATCATTGATAACCTACTGTCAAACGCAATCAAGTTCACTCACAAGGGTACCATTCAACTACAAATCACTTACTCCAAACCCCATTTTATATTCGAAGTTAAAGATACAGGCATCGGGATTCAAGAAAAAGACATAAACAGAATATTTGAGCGATTTCAGCAGGTTAAACAGGTAAAAAATCAGGGGAATGAAGGTATTGGCATTGGTCTTTCTTTATGTAAAAGTTTAGTCGAGTTATTGGGAGGAAATATAAGTGTACAAAGTGAATACGGAAAAGGAAGTTCTTTCCAATTTTCCATACCCAACTCTCAAGATAAGTTAGTAGAAAGGTGTAAAAATGGACGAAAAAAAGATATTGTACATAGAAGATGATACAGACAATCATTTTGCTTTAGAAATGATACTTCTCAACTCACAGTTTCAGCTCACATGTCTAACAAGTGGTGAAGAAGGAATTGACTTTGTTCGTAAGCTAAAACCTGATCTTGTCTTGATAGATATCTCATTATCAACAGGTATGGATGGTTATGAGGTAATGAGACAAATACGGTTATCTGAAGTATCTGATACACCGATCGTTGCTTTAACAGGGCATGCTGTGGAGTCTGAAAGGAAAAAGTGTTTTGAAGCGGGTTGTAATGGTTTTATTTCAAAGCCCATTGATGCTTCAAGTTTTGAGAAGGAAATTATGACTTATTTCAGGAATTAATCCACATGCGATTCACTCTTAACTTAAGAATATGGATATGCGTACTCTTGTCACTCATGATGACTCCAAAAATGGCAGTGCCTTTTGAAACGGTTCTTTTGAACCTGGATTCAGATTCTTATCACCTGAAATTAAGAGAAAATATCTATTCAGATGAACCTTATTTTAGAAAAGCATCAACAATTATTGTGATTAACCAATCCCTATTGAGAACACACGGTTCACACAATATTGCAGAGACTATTCAGCTCATCTCAAATATGAATACCTACAAGCCATTTTTCAGGCAAGGAAGCCAATCTTTTCCTAACCAAGTTTTGTATATGGTAAATGGGATTCCTGTTTGGGATCATACAGACGAACCCCTAAATAATATTAATACAGATGTC
>JABSQL010000224.1 GCA_013215865.1 Candidatus Margulisiibacteriota bacterium | reverse complement strand
TTTGAACTTTTTGGGACTTTTTGAAATAGGAATTTGGACCACAAGGCTTGGAAATATGCCATTAAAACACTCTGGCTATATGAAATCATTTCTTGTCGGTATATTGGCTGCCATTACCTCAACGCCATGTACGGCACCCTTTATGGGAACCGCATTGGGTGTTTCTATGACCCAATCACCGCTGGTTACCATGACCATATTTACCAGCTTGGGATTGGGAATGGCATCTCCTTATTTGGCGTTATGCATATTCCCCTATGGGTTGAAATGGCTACCTAAACCCGGAAAATGGATGGTTATTTTCAAACAAGTGCTCAGCATTCCCTTATTTGGAACGGTGTTATGGTTGGGATATGTGTTTAACGTACAAATCGGACCCAACGGATATATCATTTTTGGATTAAGCCTTTGCTTAGTGACAATCACCTGTCTCATTCTTGGCCGTAAAGAAAAACGTTCACAATTGATTAAATGGGCTACGATTATCCTGTTGATTACAGGGTTGGGAATGGCTGCTTATAAAGTCCATAATATGCCTGCTCATGAAGGTGTGAGTATAAAAACCTCTGAGTCAGGAATCAATTGGAAACCTTATTCCCCTTCATTGTTCACAGAATTAAGACAGTCTGGAAGGCCGATTTTCATTGATGTAACCGCTGCTTGGTGTTTAACATGTAAAGTCAATGAAGCCGTTACTTTTTCGAATGGCCGGGTTAAAGATACATTTGAATCAATGAATATTGTGCCCTTAAAAGCCGATTGGACCCTTAAAAGTCCAGAAGTCACCGCTCTGATACAATCTCATGGTCGAAATGGGATCCCTCTTTATATATATTATAGCGAAGGCTCAGATACCAAACCCATCATCCTTCCTGAGATATTAACGCCCTCTATTCTCTTAAAATACCTAAATGTTTAGAATCCCATAATTGGGGAATAACTATATCTTGTAAGGGAAAATAAAGGATGGAGGATAAACATTATGAGTGATTCAAAGCCCAAAACAACAAAAAAAGAGCCTAATAAGTCTTATGAAATGGAATGGTCTGATACAAACAATAAAGATTTTGTTGAAGCATTAGGGCAGTTCTTTTCAGAAGGAGAGAAACAATACACGATTACAAATCGGTTTAACAAAAATACTGAAAAAAACAAGTATTATGAACTGTTTGTCTATCCTGAAAAAGTGGTTCTGACTGAACATCAAGAAACTCAAACCAACTTATCAACTGTAGACCTCAAGAAAAACTCGTTTTCATATAACGACAAACCTGTAGATGACCCCTTTCTCACAAGCATTAATTCCAAAATCAATAAAATTGTATCCGATTTAAATAAAAGCAACGCGTCAGCATATAAAAAATAGAAGGAGCTTAAAATGAGTATTGGTGTGCCTGAATCTTTTCTAAATAAACTACAAAATAAGGAAGAAACGACTTTACTCCAAAAAACAGAATATGGCACATTAATGAATAAAACGCATTCAAATAATTTTTCAAGCATCCTTAAAAATGTTCTTGATCAAATGATCCAACAGCATCAAAAAAAGTTTCAAGAAGGTAGAGATCAAACGAGCCAAGAATTCATTCCTATAATGGTTGCGGAAGAGCCATTCATTATTAATCTGAAGAATCCAAATTATACAGGGAATTTGCAAGATGACTTTGATACGCTTGGAGACTTAAAGAGAGACCAAGTGATGCGAACATGTATCTGTAATGAGCGCTTAACTGCACTATTAGCGCCCTTTGTTGTGAAGACCAAAGTCTATGATAAATGGTTAAAAAAACTGTACTTAAATACTTTGGACCAGGTGACACTCAACGAGTTAATAGAAAAAAAATGCATTTCAAATACCATGTTGCAGGATAATTCAGAAGCAATTCCAAAAGAATATTTGCCTCGGGAGCACTCTGAACATCATGGGCTTTCTGAAATCGTTAATGAAGCATTATTCAGTCAACACGAACCGCTTCCCTAAAGTTTCTCCTTGAACTATTTCTACATACATATTATGATCCAATAACATTTTTATTTGGAGAGAAAACATTCAATGGATATATATGAAGAAGCTGTTAAACTGCATTTAGAATACGGGGGGAAATTAAGTATCACTCCCAAGTTCAAGATTAAAAACCGACACGATTTGTCATTAGCCTACACACCGGGTGTGGCCAGAGTTTGTGAAGAAGTACGAGATGATCCGGAACGGGCATATGACTTAACCATTAAGAAGAACACCGTGGCAATCATTACAGACGGGTCAGCTGTTTTAGGACTGGGTAACATTGGGCCTCTGGCCGCATTGCCTGTCATGGAAGGAAAGGCGGTATTGTTCAAAGAGTATGCGGATGTAGACGCAATACCAATATGCCTAGACACACAAGATGTAGATGAAATTGTTAGGACGTGTGAAATTTTGGCACCTGCGTATGGAGGAATTAATTTAGAAGATATTTCAGCTCCAAGATGTTTTGAAGTTGAGAGACGGCTTCAATCTTTAGACATTCCTGTGTTTCATGATGATCAGCACGGGACAGCCATCGTCCTTCTTGCTGCCTTGTATAACGCTATCAAACTCGCAGGCAAGAAAATGAAAGACATCAAAATTGTGATTAATGGTGCCGGTGCTGCGGGGAGTGCCATTATGGAGATGCTATTATGCTATGGCTATGAAAATTGTGATATAAAACCTGTTAAAGACGTGATTATGCTTGATTCCAAAGGGATTATTCACCATTCTCGTCCAGATGTAGAAAAAGCCCCTCAAAAGGCCCATATTGCATCAATAAGCAACAAAGAAAATTTATCAGGAACTCTCATTGATGCTGTTGGTGACGCGGATATCCTTGTTGGTGTCAGTCAACCCAACATGTTTACAACTGAAATGATCCAAAAAATGTCCACCAAGCCCATTATATTTGCCATGTCGAATCCCATTCCCGAAATCATGCCTGAGCATGCAAAAGAAGCAGGGGCTTTCATTGTAGGTACGGGTAGAAGTGATTTTCCAAATCAAGTCAACAATGTTTTAGCATTCCCAGGTATTTTTAGAGGTGCACTTGATGCCCGAGCCCGACATATCACACCCGCCATGAAAATTGCTGCTGCAAAGGCCTTAGCTGATTATGTAGAGACGCCAACGGTTGATGAAGTCATTCCTTCTCCGTTGGAAAAGAAAGTGGCGTCAGCCATTTCAGAAGCTGTACAAAAAGCGATTTAGAGTATTTCTCTAAGCGATACATGCATAAAGCCACAAAGATAATATAAGAGTCTTGCCCCAACGACCCCACCCCACTCTTGGGGTCCTGGTGATACCTCTACCAAATCAAAACCAATTATTTTCCGTTTAGATTTTACAAGTTCTGAGACCAAAAACATGGCTTCATCAAAAGAGAGTCCACCAGGAACAGGTGTCCCAGTATTTGGGCATAACCAAGACTGGAGTCCATCAATATCTAAACTAATATAGACGTTTTCTGGAAGTTGATGAATAATTTCACTGCATATTTTTTTCCATGATGTTCCTTCAAACCGTTGATCTTTCATATTTTTATCGAAGTAAGTCACTATTTTTCCCTTTGATTGATTCACAGTAGCCAGGCCGTCTTCTTCATAGTCCCTAACCCCTACTTGGACCAATTTAGATACAGAAGGCACTTCAAGAGCATGGTGCATCACACAGGCATGGGAATAAGTCATGCCCAAATAAGAAGACCTCAGATCCATATGGGCATCTAATTGAAGGATTCCAAAAGACTCATAATGATTACTGAGTGCTTTGATAAAACCAAGAGAAACACCATGAGAACCTCCCACTACCCCCACCAGTTTCTGGGCGTCCAAAAGTGATTTTGTTTGTAGGTGTACTTGTTGATTTAACCAGTGACACCCTTTGTTCACTTGAATAGCCTGTTCAGCAAGATTTTTATTTAGATCAATATTATCGCCATGCTCATAGGCTTGAATAATCTTCTTAGCAATGGGTCTAAGTATAATGTTCTTATCCAATATATCCTTAGAACAGGGAAGCATATGGATACCATATTGCCACATATCATGGAAATCCGGGTGATATAAATCG
>JABSQL010000223.1 GCA_013215865.1 Candidatus Margulisiibacteriota bacterium | reverse complement strand
ATCCTCTATGAATTCTTACATGCACAATGTAAAAGACCCTTCAAAGGAAACATTTGTACACCAAGAAGAACTCTGTATTCGTTATGAGGAAATTACCTGGACCTTTGTTGAAGGTAATCGCCAGCATACTGATCTTTGGAATGAACGCTAAACATTAATAGGAAGCTAAAATGAATCGTGAAAGTTTTTTGGAGCTCATGACAGGTCGTTTTCTGGATGGCACCGATGTCAAATCGGTGTCTTTAGAAAAACGGCTTTTAAAAAGTGTAGGTGATCATATTCATCACTTATTTAATACCAAACAAGGAAGCCTTTCACATCTTCCAAGCTATGGCATTCCCGATACCGCTAGGTTATATAGAGGTCTACCTGGCAGCTTAGAAAACTTAAAATCCATTTTAACAAACCTTATCAAAAAGTATGAACCCAGGCTAGAGCGGGTACAAATCAAATCGCTTCCCTTTGACCCACTTAATATGAGGATTGATTTTGTACTACAGGGGTATTTAAAGTCGGGCGGAGCAGTGATGTATAGTGCCGGTATCTTATCTAACGGCCGGGCTACCATAAATTATCATGGGAGAGCTAACTGATGTCATCGATAGAAAAATACTTCAAACAAGAACTCAGATATTTAGAAGAGAAGGGAACTGAGTTTGCTCAAGAATTTCCCGAGACAGCAGCCCACTTAAATATAGAATCAAAGGGTGACAGAGATCCCTATATTGAGAGACTTTTTGAAGGATTTTCTTTTTTGACGGGAAGAATTCAGCAGCGTCTTGACGATGATTTTCCAGAAATTTCAGAAAATTTATTAGAATCCATTGCCCCTGAATTTTTAAGGCCCGTGCCCTCAATGTGTATGATGCAGTTTAATTCAAGACCTGGGATGCAGCAAAATCTTCACAGCATAGAAAAGTCCTCTAAAATTTCTTCTAATCCTGTTGGAGCTCAGCATACCTTTTGTGAATTCCAAACTACTAAGAAGGTAGAAGTATTTCCCCTTAACCTTAAATCAGTAAATAAAGTAATGGATAATAGGATGGGAAACGGCCTGCGCTTTACTTTTCAATTTGAAAAGGCAGCTAAACTTGAAACTTTAACAGACCCTTGTTTTACCCTGTACCTAGATGGAGAACGTTCCAATGCCCTTTTTCTTTTAGAGGCTCTAACCTGTAAAACACAAAAAATAAAAATTGAGGTGAATGGGGTTTCAGTTTCCATGGAATCAATGTCCATACCCAAAGTCATTGCAGGCGGTATGGGTGCCGAGGATCAATTGTTACCTGGGGATACATCCTGTTTAGGTAGTGCAGGTACATTACAAGATTATTTTTCGTTTCAGGAGCGCTACCGCTTTATAGAATTTAAGGGACTCGATTTTCTAAAAACCAAAAAAGGTCTGATAGAATTTTCCATTGAGGTTTATTCAGACAGTTTTGCTAGTGAAACCGAATCTAAAATTGAAAATGTGTTTAAGCTATTTGTATCTCCTGCAATAAATTTATTTGCTATGGGTGCAGAACCTATACACCTTGATCATACTAAATTTGAATACCCACTGCGATTGGGAAAGTATCATGTAGATGTATATAAAATTGAAAAAATGGAAGGAATTTCAAAAAAGGGTGGTCTTAGAAAAAATTATCGAAACTATTCACAAGTTTCACTGGATTACAAGGCGCCTTATTCTTTTAATAGAAAACAAAATCATTTAGGACAATATTCAGGTAGTCTATCAGTAGAGGTCCCTGAATCTTTAGGGGATTCAACTGAAGAGTACCTTTCAATCTCTTTGAGTGCTACTAATGGAAACCTGCCAAGACAAGAGCTGTCCATAGGTGACATTATAAATGCCTCTTCAGAAATACCTGGTTTTATCCTCGCAACAAACATAACCAGGCCTACAGCTACTCTTTATCCACCCGATGCCAAAGATTATACCTGGTATGTTATCAATCATATGAATGTAAATCTCATGAACCTATGTGAAAATGAAACCTTTCTAAAAATGCTTGATTTATACCATTGGCAAGAAAACACTTTTTTGAAAACTCTAAAGAATAAATTTTTTTCCATCAGCTCAAAATCAAGGTCTTTCTTGCATCAAAGAGCACTCTATCGAGGCACAGAAGTCACTGTGAAATGGAGTGATGAATTTTGGAATGATCCGGGTGAAGTGGCTCTTTTTGGCCGGGTGTTGCTTCAATTTTTAACAAATTTTGTTTCCCTTAATT
>JABSQL010000222.1 GCA_013215865.1 Candidatus Margulisiibacteriota bacterium | reverse complement strand
GGAATGACGGTACTATACCCGGCTATATATTACAATTGCTCTTAACAATTCTGTGTAGATCATGAGAGGATAGGAGAAGGAGTGAGTTATGACAGCCCGAAAACAATTAATGGAGACATTATTGAAGCGAAAGCTTCAGGCAGAAGTGGTAAGTGTTGAAGATGAAAGCCATCTTCATGCAGGTCATCGTGAAGCGTCTGCATCTGGGGAGAGCCATTTTAAGGTGATGGTGGTGTCGTTGCTATTCAAGCATAAAACACTTCTAGAGCGGCACCGGATGGTTAATTCTGCATTGAAACCTTTGTTTGAGGAGGGGTTACATGCGTTAAAGATTAAAGCGGTATCGCCAGAAGAGCATCATGGGATTGGGGGGTCTTTTTGATATTTAGGGATTTTCGGTTTATTCCTCTAATTGATACCGAGTGGCTCTACCGGAACCAAGACGTTTAAGTTTTTTCAAATCAAGTAGTTTCTTGATGGATGCTTCTGCGGTTCTAGGCGCCATGTTGAGATTCTCAATGATATCTTTACGGGAAAATTCTTTCCTAGAAGACTGTCTCATCCAGTTGAGTATAGATAGTTGTTTGGGGGAGAGGATGTAGTCAATGTGTTCTCCGTTCATGATTTTGAGGGCTTCTTCAGCTTGACTGTGTACTATTTTCAGAAAAAACAGGAGCCAGTGAGAGATATCCTCTGATTTGGATTTCCAGCTTGTTTGGGTTTTGTTGAGGGACTGGTAGTAATCTGCTTTAGTATTTTCGACCCGTTTTTCATGGGAGACAATAGAGGCGAATGTGTAGCCGTTTTGTAAAAGCATTAAATTGGTTAGTAACCGGCTGGTTCGGCCGTTGCCATCCTGAAATGGGTGAATCGCAAGATATTCAAATATAAAATTGGCAATTAATATTAACGGGTGTTTGAATGTTGTGTTCATTGAATGGGTATACCAGTCGATCAGTTCCTGCATTTCTTTTGCAACCAGGTAGGGTGGCGTTGGTTCAAAAATCACACCAATAATGTTTCCTTTGTTGTCTTTTGCTTCAACGCGGTTTGACCCAAATTTGTATTGACCCCGATGCCGTGAGTCTTTTTCGCTATGCTGCATCATATCTCTGTGTAATTGAAAGATAATTGATTCTGAAATGGGAATTTCATTATAATTTTTGAATATATTTTCAAGAACGTTGAGGTAGCCAACGACTTCTTGTTCATCCCGTGTTTTAAATGATTTAATTCTCAGTTGCTTGTAAAGTGATTCAACTTGTTTGTCTGTTAGCTGATTACCTTCAATACGATTTGATGCCCCGGTTGAGGTAATAATCACATCATGTGTTAATCGATCAATCATCTGAGGCAATATTTTTCCAGTGATGGTCCAGGTTTGTTTGACGGTATCAATTTTAGACAGGAGGTCATATACATTCTCAACGATGCCTTCTTTTAGCTGAAGCCTTTTGCTTAACCGCGAGTTTAAGACCAATTCATTTCTATCAACGTCCATATGTGAGATTATGTGAGATTATGTGAGAAAAAGCAAGGGGTGGGTGTATCGCATCCCAATGCAGGTATTGCAAAAATGATACAGTAAAACTATAATTGTAACACAGTAAAACTGTACTGGCATGAATAATGAGAAGAGGGATATCGTGAAAAACCCATTTAGATATGGAAAACCTGTGACTGGAGAGTACTTTTTCAAATTAAACCACCTTGAAAAGGAGCTAGACAATTATATCAAATCTGCTTTGAGCGTTGCGATCGTTGGGCCAAGAAGATTTGGAAAAACATCTTTTTTGAAAAATTATTTATGTGAGAAGCGTGAAAAAGGTTTCGCAGTCATAGAGATAGATGCTTTTAATGTTGTAACACACAAGGATTTTTTGACACAACTCATTAATGCGATTGCAAAGGAAAAAGGGGCCATAAAAAGATTCACAGATTGGTTGGGGGAATTTAAAAATATAAGATCGCCTCTGAGTTGTAGCGCAAATCCTAGTACAGGTGAAATGTCCATTTCAGTTGAATTGGGAAACGCAAGCGAATCAGACACCAAGCAAGCAATCCTTCTATCTATGGACAGCATGGCAAAATTGTCGAAAAAATTAATCGTATCAATCGACGAATTTCAGCGGATAGGAGAACTTGATGATGGAAGATGGTTGGAAGCAACATTGAGATCAAAAATGCAAGAACATGATCATGTTGCTTTCATTTTCACGGGGTCACGAAGAAGTATCATTGAAGAAATGTTTAATCATTCATCTAGACCTTTTTACAGATCATGTAAGATGATGTTTTTTCCCTTGTTTGGTCCTGAGTTTACGGATTGGATTGTTCGTCGATTTTCGAATGTTAAAATCAATTGTGATCGTCTTGCCATTCAATATCTAAGAGAACAGGTTGAAGATACACCACATTATGTTCAGGAGGTGTGTTTCCATCTTGTCTCTCATGGTATTAAGAGTATTACGCATGAAAGTGTTGATGATGTCATTAATATTATTTCATCTCAGTCATCGTACACCTATGAATCGCTATTAAATATACTCACCCCAACTCAGATAAAAATACTAAGGATGCTTGTTTTAGAGGGGAGAATATCCTATTCCAAGTATGTAAGAAACAAGTATGAATTGAAGTCAGCGTCTTATATCCAGTCAGGCATAAAATCTCTGGTGGATAAGCAAATCATTGAAAAGGATCCTGGGACTAGAGATATAAGCTTTGATGATCCAATGTTCAAAATTTGGCTGTCAAAGAAATTGCGTTAATAATGATTCATACAGAAAGTGGATATATACAGAAATAGATGATAAAATATAGACGTAATTAACTAAAAGTACGTATTGGAAATCAGGGCAGAACCATATTCAAGTAGAAAACATTAAAAAAAGAAAAAATAACAGAAAAAATGGGTGCAATTATTATAGAGATTGTGCCGATATATAATTAGAAGTAATAAATATTTAACGCAATATATTAAAAATTGGGAAATCAAAATAGGATTTAAAGGAGTTTTGTAATGTCAGTGGATTTAAGATTAACACCACATGGCTCATCTTCAAGCAGTAGAAGGCCATCTGCATCTTCTGCTTCAAGTGCGAGAGCGGGCTGGAGATATTCTACGTCATCTGCATCTGATATGCCAGGACTTGAACAAGAGTCCGTTAGCCATTTTGCTGACCCTGTGCCGCCGCCGCCTTGTACAAGCAAAGTAAGAAAGGGGAGTGAAGAACGTAGTAGTGTTGTACACACGGAAGAGGATGACGAGAAAGGAGATGGTCCGGATGGATTGAAGGATGGACGTAGTAGGGGTGCAGGCGTTGATCAAGGGGCAATCCGTGCTGAGGGTACTCGTGTCACAATAGATGTGAATGGGAGAGTTGCTATTGGGACCAATATG
>JABSQL010000221.1 GCA_013215865.1 Candidatus Margulisiibacteriota bacterium | reverse complement strand
TGAATCCAAACTTTTTTTGCTCCTTGAAGAATATGATTTTCCATTGATGCTTCTTTAGATTCTTCGGGTGCTCCCATGCGGCCCTTCATCCATTCAACTGAAATTGGGGCAATGGTGTCTGAACTGTCACTCACGTTTGCTACTATTAAAAATTTAACCAACCCTTTACCTTTATCTTTACGCTTGGCTTTTATCGGCATATTATGACGATATTCTAGATCATAACTACTTCCATCTGGATATGTTAATGTCCCACTGCCATGCATTTTTCTACTTCTGAAATTCCCAACATATTCATTTCCATTCACATGTTTCATTGTCCCTCTGCCATGGATTTTATCATCACTCCATTCTCCATCATATACATCTCCATTAGAGCAAGTATATTCCCCTCGGCCATACCTTCTACCATTTTCCCACTCTCCTTTATATTTGCTTTTATCTGCATAACTCATCGTCCCATGGCCGTTAGATTTGCCCCCTCTAAACTCTCCTTCATATCTTGATCCTGCCGGGGATATAAGTATTCCTGGGCCATCCAGCCTTGTCCCGTCACGCCACTCACCTTCAAATTGGGTTCCAGCTGCATATTTCATCGTTCCATGGCCGTTAAATTTGCCCCTTCTAAACTCTCCTTTATATATTGATCCTGACTTTAAGACATAGGTTCCTTGGCCTTCCTGTATGCCATTTTCCCAATCCCCATCATATTTGCATCCATTTGCATATTGCATGACCCCACTGCCATTTGGTATGCCATTTTTACACGTTCCGTAATAATAGTTTTGATTGGAATAAAATATTCTCCCACGGCCATCTATCATGGTCCCATCCCTCCACTCTCCCTCAAACTTGTCTCCATTTGGGTATGTCATTTTCCCATCGCCATGCTTTACGCCATTCTTCCATTCCCCTTCATAGGCATCTTCTTTCGAAGATATCAGTGTCCCAATACCATGCGGTTTACCATCTTTCAATTCCCCTTTATATACACCATCAGGATATGTAACGGTTCCAGATGCACTTAACTGATTATCTTCCCTTTTTTCCTCGCACAACACGCCCGAATCGTCTAAATGAATCGATCTCAAATCAAATATCCTGTATTCAGAAGAATATTCTCCTCTTACTTGCTCTAGATAAGATATTATTGCTGTTTCTTCATCTGGTTTTAGTTCTAATCGATTCATTTTCGAAATAAAACCCGTTATAACTTTTGATATCGATTTCTTTTTTGAAAATACCCCGCCTCTTGTCTGTGAGGCAACACACTTTGCCTTAACCCAATACTCTATCTTATTTTTACTTTGATGCGTTAGTTTTCCCTCAGGGCTAAATTTAATATCAGCCCCCATATTTTGTATTAATATTTTTGTACGTCGAGATTTCCCTTTATTCCAATTAACTGGAATAGCGCTTCTCATGCCTATACTCATTTGAAATCAGCCCCTTTTATTTCCCGGTTCCTATGTATATATCGAACGTTTTTGAGATAAATTTCACTAATTTATATTGAATTTTTGTGTTATTTATTTGAAGCGGTCACTGCTGTCTGCAGCCCTATCATGATTGAATCTTTATGTTGCCGATTTTTCTTCCAGAGGGGCTCTTTCTTCTGCAAGGACCTCTTTCATCATTTTGAGTAGCTTGGCTTTTTTTGTTGTGTATTCCAGATCTTTCCTTGTTGTAGGTGGAAAGACGTCTTTGTCGTTTTCAGGGTTATAATCTGGATCTTCCCCTAATTTATTTATGGCATAGTCTCTAAATGCTTCTCTTCGCATATGGGTGGCACTGATGGTTTGATGATATAACTTACTCATGTCTCTATTCACTGTTTCAAGAGAAGGAGTGATGTTGCCTTCGGCTTCTAGTTTTCGTATCGTAAAGAGCATCATCACCACCCTCACTGCAATTTGAGAGGATTTCCAAGCACAATTCCCACTTCTCTGTAAGACACCCTTCATTTGGCAGAATATAGAGTCTTCAACTTTAGTGACGCCATCCAACGCTTGTAATTGTTTGTATATAATATTCAAACCACTTTCAGAATCGTTTTCTAGTTGCGCCTGATGAATCATCTGTAGTGCTTTTTCCTTGGCGTCATCGCTGTTCAGTTTTAGATGGAGGGCCGTATTAATGCGCTTTCCCTTGCCCTTACCTTTTTGTGGGGCAGAATCATTCAGTTCTCTGCCAAGTCCCGCATTACATATGTATAGATCGTCTTTATCCATCACATAACAAATAGAGTGTTGTCTTACCCCCCCAGTAATAATTTGAGGGGTGTTTTTACTTTTTATAATAACTTCACTTATTATTGCTGGGGTATCAAATTGTATTGAATATTTCATCTTTTCCAAACTTTTCTTTGTTCCTTGAAGAACTCTGTTGTTCTTTAATGCTTCATTAGATGCTTCCGCTTTTTCTATACTTGCCACAAGCCGATCATGAACAACAGGCTCTAAATTCGCCCCCTTGTCCCCGTGCAAATTTGACATTGTATTAAATTCAGCAAGTCCTGTACCCTTT
>JABSQL010000220.1 GCA_013215865.1 Candidatus Margulisiibacteriota bacterium | reverse complement strand
TCACAGGTAACAGTAAAAGCAGATAAATTGCTGTGAATAAAGGGCAAAAAAGGCGCGCACAATTTTTTGGTGTTTTCATCATGGGAACCATCTCCTATTTAATCATTAATCAAGTTTTTTCTTTCGAGCCTCTTGCACAATTATTTGGACTGTTTTTCACCCTCGTATTGGGCCCATTCTTGCAAACCATACAGGTTTACTGCAAACTACGCAAGGGCCGGATCTACCCTTCTTGAAAAGCCATTGTTGAATCTGCACATTGGGAGGATAGTCGGGTAAGAGCGCGCACGTTACCGTGGCGCTCTCCCCTAAGAACCGTGCATGAGAATTTCTAGCTCACACGGCTCAAGCCTTGATAAGGCCACAAGTGACCCAGCTACGCACATCACTTAGCATGGTGGAAGTGTAATAATATTGGTGCATAAAGATAGTCTCAGTGCAATCATGCAGCATTGATGATCGCCATTTTCCATTTACTTTCCCAATCATCTTTACTGTTGATGGCTGCTCTTAGTTGAAGTAGAGGGCTCAGGCCTTCTCGTGACCAGCGCATATGTTGCTGGCCCTTGCAGCGGCGATTAATCAAACTTTCTACAGTTGATTCGGCTAGCTGACTAGTGAAAACCAAACCGGATTTTTCACGCTCTTTATAGTTAACAATTTTATCTCGGTTTTTACTAATATATTTGGAAAACTTCTTGATACGTGTGCCAGCAATTCCCGCTGAAGCCGAAACAACTGAACCAGAAGGGTCTACATCCAGTTTCTTCGTAGAGTTTGATGCAGTTTTGCCTTCAGTTGGCGACTCTTCGCCCAACGGCCCGTCATCACACTCCCGAGGAGGATCGGCAATGGCATTGCTGCCGTCCGGGAAAACGGCACAGGAATCTCCAGCGGGAATTGCTGTACGTGTGCTATGTTTTTGATCCTTGGAGCTTTCAATAAGCTGCTCTAATCGGGTTAAAGCATTATCCACGTTCCCTCTCCATAGATGCCATTTAATACGCATTAGTTTCTGTTTTAATTTCTTCGGCAAAGATATATTTTCAATTTTCATTGCGACATGAAACCAGTCCAAAATACAGGTCATGTCTCCACATAATGGGCGCACTGCTTCAACAACATTCCAACAATTAGCTGCTCCGTCACATAGCGCAGTCACATGGGTTTTATCAGTTAAACCTTGCTTTAAGGCTGCAATGATCGTACCGCTAATAATTTGTTGATTGTCATCATTTACGGATGCTGCACAGCTTTTGCTGCTTAAATAGTTGCGGGTATCCTTGCCGTTTGAGCATATGGCCTCAGGCCGATAAACAACAGATGCCATTGCTTCCATGCTACGTTTACCTGGCTCAACAGTGTTGATATGACCCCCGTCAACATTTAATACTAATTCCATTGCTGCATCTGCTACTGTAACATCTTTTTCTGTTTCTCCTATTTTCTCAATTACTGCACCAATAGATTCGGTTACATGCTTTATTCGGTCATGGTTATTAATTCTTCTTGATCTCATTGAGAACAATTCAAAAATCTTCTCACCCTCACGATATGTATGGGTTGCTCCCAAGGTAGCCTGTATTTTTTTCAAGTCTCCAGATTGTGTTGTGTTAATTATCGTTTTAACGGTAGCCGGTGCATCGTAACCACAACCTTTACACTTTAAACGTTGGATTGTTAATTTATGGTCAGTAAAAACATCATGGAATATGGACTGTCGTGTACCAAATTTATGCAATTTTTTCTGGCATTTAGGACAATTATTTTTTCCCTCTTGAAGCAACTTAACCTTTTTATCGACGACACAATCTTGAGCCTTTTGGATCAAGGCAAGCTGTTTTTCCAGCCCCATCGAAAAATCAAGGCAGCTTGTCGGAGGATTAAGGGAGTCTTCTAACAATGCTTCTTGCGTCAGAATAGCATTGGGAGCATTGTCATCATAGGTTTGAAATATAATACGGTATCGTTGAGTCATTATGATTCCTACTTTAAGTTATTCTTAATTTTCTAAAAGAATAGCACCGGAATCATTTTTATACACCAAAATTATTACACTTCCGTAGTGATCTGTGACAATG
>JABSQL010000022.1 GCA_013215865.1 Candidatus Margulisiibacteriota bacterium | reverse complement strand
ATATCGTGGGCCTGCCTATACTTTTGGGGAATATATTCTCCCCGTTTCGATTGTTATTGGGCTTTAACATAGTGGGTATGAGCATATTAACGATTGGCTTAATTTATGTGAATCTTCAGATGCCGTCACTGTTGGATGATATTGATCGGTTATCCCATAAAGTTGCAAAATATCAAATAGAGAGAACGAAAGTTCAAAAGCAGAAAATGCAAGAAGTTGAGTACAAAAATCGTCGATATTGGGATGTATTTTCTCAAATGGATAAGTGGCCTGTTTTAGTTTCATCTCTAGAATTAAAATCAGAAAGAGGGCGACTCAAAGGTTATTTGAAATCTGAAAATATACACGCATTCTTAATAGAACTTTATAAATTAGATAGCAAGCCTCGAATCTCTCCTGAATTTATTTCAGGAGAAGTGATACACATTGTTGTGGATTTTAGTTTATCTTGAGGAAAAATCTAATGGTATTTATTTTTGTGTTACTTGTTTATGTAGTGGTGCTGGGGCCAGAATTTTCCAAGTTTCAGATTCTAAAGGAAAACAAATTGGAATTAGAAAAAAGCCTACAGAATAATACGGGGAAATCTCTTGATTTCAAGAGTAGTGAAATGCTATTCAATAAGTGTGATAAGTGGGTGTCGAGCAACTCATTCAGTAAAACAAGCGTTAAAAAAATTGATACGGGTGTTGAGCTGAGCATTGTGACATCTAAAATAACACCCTATATCAATAATATAAAACAGTTTCTATCGGAAAACCCATATGTTATAAGCGGAATAAGTGTGCTAACAATGCCGTCATCTACCCTGTTACGAGTGAAAGTATCAGTTGAATAAAGGTTTACTAGTCGTTTGGTTTTTTATTGTTGGATGGGTTTTCTGCTATCCAATGCCACAAGTATTAGAACATCATGCATTTGATGGGGAGGCATTGGAAGCTCTCATGCGTGACATTCAAGAAAAACAGTTTCAGTCTCCCCTGACTATATTTCTAAAGAATAGTGCCCCATCCAAGGTAGCAGAAAATCTTCGTGTTCTTATGCCAGATCTAAAAGTGTCAATTGATGAGCGACTGAGGTCTGTGTCTATTGTCATACCCCAAAATCAACGCAAATCTCTAAAAGACTTCGTTGCCAAATTGGATCAACCTTCACCTCTTATCGGCTTGGAAGTGCAGGTTTTGGAAATCAACTATGATTCAATGAAGCAATATGATTCTATTTTTTCAGAATTGACTGCTGGATTCAGGATAAATTATAACTATCAAGATGGACAGATTGTATCTAGTGGACCTCTTAGTGAGTTTATTTCTTATATGGTTGAAAAAGGAGAGGCACGTATATTAGCCAAGCCCATGTTGCTAACATTGGACAACACAAGCTGTTCAATTCTAATAGGGGATCGTGTGCCCTATTTATCAAATCGTACAACGAACGAAAGTCATTCTACATTTTTGAAATATATTGATACAGGTATCTCTCTACAAATAACACCAAGGGTATCGGGTCTTTATACTATTTTGGTGGATATAAATACACGACTATCTAATATTAAATTCTGGAAGCAAATTGGTAATAGTGAAGTTCCTGTTCTATCAACTCGGGAGGCCATCACTCAGGTGAGAGTTAAAAATAATGACACAGTCGTTATCGCAGGTTTGATCAATGAAAGTGATCACACATCTCGGAGGGGGATTCCCATTCTCATGGATATACCTGTGCTTGGACATCTTTTTCAACACTCTAAAACGATCAGTATTCGGTCTGATATCGTGTTTATGATTACCCCTAAAAGAATAGAGCTCTCGAGTAGGGGGGGCAATCCTCGAGAGCTCTATTCTCCCATCTAAAGGAGTTTGAGTTATTCAAATATAATTTTATAATACTAAATATATTTTAAAAAGTAAACAAAAATCTTTATTAAGACAGCATTAAAAATGCAATTCCGGATGCAGCTACTTGGATAGTTAAGTTATCAAGACCGTGATTACTTATTGCTTCAACAATCATGCTACCAAACCCGCATGAAATACCTACTTGTACAGCAATAGGAAAGGGTATGCCAGAGCAATACAGTCCCAATCCTGCTGCAAGAGATCCAACGGCCATAACTGCTGCAGACCCTTCTAAAGACCGTGTGGCAGGGACTCCCAATGAAGGCACTTTATACTTATGCTTTCCCCATTTCGTACCAACAGGTTCTCCAACAGCATCCCCCCAACCACAGACCAAATATCCCACAAACGCATATTGCATAAACAGAAAATTGGCGGCGAGTCCTCCGAGTGCAGTTGTTATAAGGGGAACGATTATGAAAAATGTTTGTTTGGGTGCATCGGTGGGCCTCGCTAGCGCTTCATAGAAAGGATAACCCGATCCCTTGTAAGTGGCATATAGAACAATCAGAAACGTGATCCCACCAAAAACCAACACAGCGTTTAGGCCTAATATTAATTGAAGAATGCCAGCCATTGAGAAAATACATAGATGAAATACTTTTCTGGTATATGGTGTTGGGATATTTTTTTGTTTCTTTAGCCAACCCGAAAACTTCGCAGAGAGATATGCGTAAATAAATAGAGGCGGGCTTAACAATAGAATGTCTGAGATAGAGGGTAGAGGTAAATTAGTGAGCATCTGTGAATATGGATGGATCAAACGTGATTGTTTTTGGAAAAGCGGGGCCATATGTTGTTTTTATTATCTCTTTAACTTGGTTTAGCCCTGGGCCGTATAAGTACCATGGTCCTCCCTTTGATATTAAGGGTATCAAAGATTTATCAGAAGGACTGATTACTTCCCAATCTAGTCTTAATGATGCAATGACTAAGCTATTCCTTTGTGCTTGTTTTGTATTAGGGGTTCCGATGTATAGGAATTTTCTGATGCCTTTTCGATATAATTTACCCTTGAACTCAGATTCAGTGGGTTCTGGTCCGATGGCAATATGCGGGGCAATCATTTCAATTTTCCCATTCGTGAGCTCTCTAGAAAATATTCGTTGTGGGATAGAAGCTAAATTGGTTCTAAACGCAAGTGAAAATGCATCTATAGCTGTACTATTTGTATTAAATGAATGAACGACTACCGGTTTGGGTGCTCGCCATACTCTTTGGGCATATTCGAGAACTTTATACGGATTATACGGTGATTTTGTAACGGGTAACAGTTCAAAGGGAAGTTGGTAATGGTTTGAAATTTTTTCTTCTTTATCTATCCATTTCAAGTTTCGAGATATTTGGGGGTCCATCAAACTGATGACGAGCCTCACATTGGGCAGAATATACCGAATAAACTCTGCATCAGAAGGATAAGGTGTGATATAGACATCATCAGTCAGGGTAAAAATATCTCCTCTTTCAAATGAAGATTTGTTTCTTATGTCTCTAGACGGGTCATAAGGTATTTCTTGAGAAGTGTCGGCATCACTACCGCTAGATTCGATTAATTTTTTAACAATATTGGTTCTATCTAAACCAAGATAACAATGAACATAATACCGTCCGGTTCCTTTTTGGATGATCTCTTTAATTTTATCAAGAGACTCTGTGTTTTCACTGATCCAGGGCAACATAGGTAAGCTGATCACTGTTAGACCAATAGATTGAGCTGCTTTTTTTTCTGTTGCTAACAGTTTGGGCTCAAAAGGAACCACTGCAGGGTGAAGTAGAGAGATGACGGCGGTATATCCATCTTCTTTTAAAGATCTCAGTTTGTCTTCATTGGGGTAAGCGCCAAAGGTGAATTGAAAACCCACAGATTCATCTCCCATATGGCTAATCATTCGTGTAGGATCAAACCAAAAAAACAAGCAAATGATAGCTGGGATGGTTAATATAATAGGTACGCCTATGTATAGCGGTTTTGACCCAGATACCCGAGCATATCTAGATAAATATAGGGCAATTAAATATGAAAAGATAATAAACAATAAAATGAGAATACGTACAATAATATCTTCAGTGTGTTGTTCCCAGCCATACGCTCTTGCTAAGGTTGACATCCATCTTACAGGACCCAATAGAGTAAGGGTACCCATGGCAAACCCAAGAACGCCCCAGTTAAATAAAAATATAATATATGTTTTATTCGTCTCATTTTACAAATAATTTTTGCAAACCAATCGTGAACACATTTCGTGTCCCAAAAGTATCTGGTTTATATTCTTCAAACCGTACTTTTGCGCCTCCTTTTAACAGGAGAGTTTTTGCAATTTGCCACTGAAATGACAACCCTAACGTTACTTTTTCTAGTTCGGCTATATCATCAACTGAAGTTACTTCTGTTGGAGAAGAACCAAACCCTACACTTAGTGTAGCATGATCAACAGCACCACTAAAATATTGTCTTAAAGATAGAATAGTTGTTTGAGATGTGCCTATGTCTTTAGGGGTAAAAAAACCTCTTAAGGAAAACCAATAATTTGAAAAGTACTTTCCGATATAAGCCGTCCAAATGGTTACTTCACTTGAACTAAATTTCATTTTCCTAAACCCAAAAGATCCTTCATAGCCACTCCCTAAACTTTGAAAAATTTCTCCGCCCATTCGATATACGGGTAAAATAGAGTCCTGACTCCACCCATAATTCAGGTAGGTGTAGGTTCCACTTCTTAACTTTGGATACATATCTATTTCAAATTGTGTGCCCGTTCTCGTAGATGTTGAACTGAATTGCCGGACAGCATAGTTCACGCGACCAATGGTGGTGATCCCAAAGGGTTTCTTATTTATTTCCATGGAAAGCATTTGAAAGGGACCATATATTCTATCTCGACTAAAAGATTCAATCACATACCTGGAACTTAATTTGGTGGTTATCTCGTCTTTTGAAAAAGATTCTTTTGCCTGTAGAGGTAAGGAAATGCAGATGACCCATGTAATGCAGAAGCCCCATCGAATGACATTAGATTTGGCCATACCATTATTATATCATTCATCAATATGGTAACCTATTTCCTATGTTTTTAATTCGAACAACGCTTATTTTAGTATACTGTCTTATATTTGTAGGTGGATTGGTTCGATCAACAGGATCAGGAATGGGGTGCCCAGATTGGCCAAAGTGTTTTGATATGTGGATTCCACCCTTATATGAGTATCAGTTGCCCCATGACTATCAGGAGATATACAAAGATAGGGGTTACCAAGATACCCAGTTTAATGCTGCTAAAACATGGACAGAATATCTCAATCGTTTATTGGGAGCTGTTACAGGTATCGTTATGTTGGTGGCGACAATGGCTTCTTTTAAATATTGGAGGCGCAAAAGAAAGGTGACCCTATTTTGTACAGGGGCGCTATTATTGACGATAACAGAAGGGGCTCTTGGGGCTAAAGTAGTATTTTCACATTTGGCGCCCTATTTGGTCACGATGCATTTGTTATTAGCATTTGTTATTGTTGCTCTTTTAATATTGGCCTTATACCATTCAAAAAATAGTACAGAGTCTTATACAATTTCTTTTCGAACAAGAATATGTTGGGGGTTATGTATGGGTTTAACAATTCTTCAGGTTATATTGGGCGCTCAGGTGAGAGAGGGTATTGAGCATGTTTCTAGTTTAAGCGAATTAGGGTATGTTTTGGAATTTCATCAGATCATTGGGTTTCTTATCTTTGCGTGTAACAGTTTCTTGGTGTATCAGATCGTTGGGGAAGCAGATAAAAAGTCACCGCTTATGGTTCGGGTGTATGGTTTGTGGTGTGTCATCTTGTTAGAGATCGCATGTGGCATCGGTATGGTACAGCTTGGAATGCCAGCCCTTATCCAGCCGGTACATTTACTATTTGCGGCGATTATTTTTGGTGTTCAAGTGGATATTGGGGTGAGAGTAGG
>JABSQL010000219.1 GCA_013215865.1 Candidatus Margulisiibacteriota bacterium | reverse complement strand
CACATTTGTCTTACCTGTAATGAGACCCTCCTCTTCATTGGTCACTTTTCCGCTTGCATCAATGTCAATCTCTCCCTCAGATGTGACCACCCCAAAATTCTGCACTGTATTTGATATGATCTCCAGCATTTTCTTGGCTGCTAATTTCCCCCGATTCTTCAACGCATTTGTTATGGTGAGGACAAGGCGATTCCCAGATTCTATGTCACCTTCATTCTCCAACCCTTCAGCCGTGATAGCCACCTCATTTTCTGCAGATATCTTTCCTTTTATGATGGCATCTCCTTCAAAATCTATCTCTATTCTATCTTTTGCGGCGATGGTTCCACCCTCATTATCAATCTCATTTACACCTGTAATTTGTATGGTTCCCTCTTCTCCTGTTTGTTCAATACGTCCATTTTTATTGTTAAACGTCTTATCTTCGTTTGTCAGAATAATATCTCCTTCACTTTCAACCTCGCCTTCTTCGTTATCTAGGTTCTCTACATCCACACTACCTTTTCCAAACAGCCTCCCATTCTTATTCTTTACCTCTGTTGCCTGTATCTTCAACCTTCCCCCAGACTGAATGGTGCTTAGGGTGTTGTCTATTGCGCCTGCAAAAATGGTGACATCTTTTCCCCCTTCAATGACAGACTCTTCCTGTATCATCTCTTTACCTATTGAAATGAGTATATTCTCTATCCCTTTAATGATGCCAAACCGGTTATCGATACTTTCAGTCTCAGTTATCTCTAGCGTACTTTCTGAAATGATGCTTCCCATGAAATTATTTATTTTTCCCACAATCAGTTCAACCACGCCCCCTATCAATCCCTCATCTTTTTTTCCCTCTTCATCTTCACCCTTTGTATTTTGGTTGGATATTTCATCTGCTTCTATTTTCAATGTTCCGGCTGCATTGATCTTTCCGCCATCATCATTTACCAGTGTGTTTGCCTTGATTCGAATGTCTTCTCCTGCCTTTATCATGCCCCCTATGTTTGTAATATCGCTATTATGATCACCCCCAAACTGTATATCTTTTACTGCAATGAGTTCCCCACCATTATTTTCGAGACTAATCGGTCCTATAAATTCAATATCTCCACCCGCGTATATCAGTCCATTTGTATTTTTTAGAGGGGAACCGTTTGTTTGTTCTATACTAAGATCTCCTCCTGTCACCAGCCCTTTGACCTCTATGGTATCTTCATTATTGATGTGGCCTGCCGTTATATCTAGCCTCTCATTCCCCACTATGGTTCCGTCTGTATTTTCCAAATCACCCTCAACATTCACTGCCAAGGTACCATTCGACCATATTATTCCTGCCTCATTATTTAACGCTTCTGCCACCACATTCATATTTCCTTCCGAAAATACATCTCCTTCATTCTCAAAATGTCCCTCCGAATTTATATCAATATCCTCACCACTTTCTATCTCTCCATCATTAACAATGCCCCCTTCGCCAATGTCTAATTTGATATTTTCTTGGGACAGTATCAGACTCCCTTTATTCTTAAGTGACCCAGCAGTGAGGTGTATGTCACCCAGCTGACTCTCCATGACGCTATCTTCTTGCTTCACCTCTCCACCGGCTGTAATTTCGATTCCTTCCCCACTCATCTCTGTTTTTTGAATACCTATATTCCCTTCTGCGTCCAATACCAACTGTGACCCACTATATACATCTGCATTGGTTATATTTACGATACCCCCTGACTGCAATACAATGGTTTGACCTTGGATTAGGTATTTCTCTTCACTCTCTGCTTCTCCCAATATCACTCCCGTTTTCCCCTCAACCTTCACTTCCCCCTCACTTGCAATGTAATCTCCACCCAATACTACAGCCCCTTTTTCTGACACAATATGGACCCCTTCTTCCCCATATCCCATCTCCTTTTGAATCACATCGCCTTTGCCACTTACATGCAATATCTTCTTCGAATAGGCCCGGTTATATTCCAACTCACCCTCCGAACTCAACCTCAAATCCTCTAACCGTGACACATACTCCCCCTGGTTTCGGACCCCCACTCCTTCTTCTGTGCTAATAATCGTTATCTTGTCCGCATACACCGACCCCATCATATATGCATCTATCGCATAGATAGGCGTTTCACCTCCCACACCCTCTATCGGGGTCACTTCAAGGGT
>JABSQL010000218.1 GCA_013215865.1 Candidatus Margulisiibacteriota bacterium | reverse complement strand
TTTGGGATGGGGATTAATAAACCGGATATTCGTTTTGTGATACATTTGGGGATGCCTCAGAGTTTGGAACAGTACTACCAAGAAATCGGTCGCGCGGGCAGAGATGGTGAACCCGCAACCTGTCTATGCCTACATTCTACTCAAGATAAAGTCATTCAAAAACAATTTGCATTTAACGAGACAGATGCGATCGTGAGGCAGAGTCTACTACGGAAAGTAGATCGAATTGATGCATTTTGCCAGTCCACCCAATGCCGTCGTATTGAGCTCTTACATTATTTTGGAGAAACCTACTCTCACGAGAATTGCAGTGCCTGTGATAATTGTACCGATAAAATAGAATGGATGGACGGCACTGAAATTGGTCAAAAGATTCTCTCTTGCACCCATCGTCTACATCAAAATTTTGGGGTCCAGCATACCGTTCAGGTTCTAAAAGGATCCAAAAACCAAGCCATCCTACAGCGAAACCATGACAGGTTATCAACCCATGGTGTATTATCCGAGTACTCTGTCTCAGACATTCGATACTTTATTTATGCATTAATTAACCAGGGCTACCTCACCGTTACAGAAGGAAAGTATCCCATTCTAAACTTCACAGACCAATCCAAAGATATTTTATTTAATAACAAAACCATCCAATTCAAGAAACGCTATGAAATTCAAAAAGAAACAGAAGATAAAACAATCCATTCAGATCTGTTTAACCAATTAAAAGCCAAGAGAAAACAAGCCGCAGAAAAAGCCGGCGTACCCCCTTATGTTATCTTTCATGACCGCACCCTAAAAGACATTTCCGCAACATTTCCAGACACCCCTGATAAACTCCTAAAAATAAATGGCATAGGTCCTCGTAAAGCAGAAACGTATGGTCCTTGGGTCTTGGCCTTGGTTCAGAACTTTAAGGAAAAAGCACATTCTTAGCCTTTGGGAATGTTTGTCTGGTATAACAGATATAATGAATAAATGAAAGATGAGATTCGAAAAGTCATTGAGAATTGGGAGGAGTGGGTAACCTACCAAACCATCATTCCAAGGCCGGATTATTACCGTAACGTTAATGCCAACTTTGCTTTGGTGTATCTTGGTGCTCGGCGAAGTGGGAAATCGTTTATTGCATATTCTAACGTATGTCAGTTACCGCAAGGAGAAAATCACCTATATATTAACTTTGAAGACCCCTTTTTTGTGCTTAATCATGATGTGAGTATTTTAGATAAATGTTTGGAAGTGTTTGTCGAGATGAAGTCTGTTGAGCCCACTTACCTCATTTTCGATGAGATCCAGAATATAGATCACTGGGAAAGATGGGTTCGAAAGGCCATTGATTTTAAAAAATACAAGATAGTCCTCACGGGGAGCTCCGCAAAACTCCTAAGCTCTGAGCTATCAACAACCTTAACGGGCAGGGCCATTGAAAAAAAAGTGTGGCCACTTTCCTTCCTAGAATATGTAACATTTTCCAAGAAAAAAATGAAAACAGAAAATGAAAAAGTGGCTGCCCTACATCACTATCTCAAGTGGGGTGGTTTTCCTGAGGCCATTCTGGAAAAAAGCAAAACTGTGAAAAAAGAAATTCTCTCACAATACACAAAAGATATCCTGTATAAAGATATTGTGACACGATACTCACTTAGACATGTGCCAGCGCTTATTCAAATATCCCAATTTTATCTACGAAATATTAGTTGCCTCATATCGTTCACTAAAGTCAAAAATGCCTTCTCACTTAATTTTGAAACTGTTCAGGAATATTCAAAATATTTGGAAGATACATTCCTCATATTCTTCATGAAAAGATACCATCCCAACCTAAAGATTCAGAACCGAGACCCTCAGAAGGTGTATACAATTGATACTGGGCTTCGGAACTGCCATGTACTGTCTTTTTCAGAGGATTTAGGAAAGTTAGCAGAAAATGCCGTTTTTATTGAATTGAACCGACGGGGTTATACACCCTATTATTTCAAAGAAACCTATGAAGTTGATTTCATTATTCTCGATGACATTAAACCCATTCAAGCCATTCAAGTTTGTTATGACAATATGGAAAATTCGGAAACCTATGCCCGTGAAGTGAGAGCCCTTGAAGAATGCATGAACACCCTTCACCTAGATCACGGTCTTATATTAACCAAAAACCGACTGGAAAAACTCACTATTGGCTCAAAATCTATTCAACTGCTCCCCTTACACCGCTGGCTAGGAGAGTCATAACCGTCCATTTTGCCTTCTCCCCCCTTTGACCCACACTTTCTTCTGAGGAGGCCAGTGTTTTTACTTTTATTTTGACATTTTTCATCTTTTTTAATACTCTAAAGTCAATTCATAACAATAGGAGTAATTTATGTATAAAATACTGGCTACAAACTCATTGAATTCACTTACGGAAGATGCAATTTTAGAATCTCCTCAGAAGAAACGAAAAATTGAGCATCCCCCTTCTCCCTCCAAAGAAAATAATTGCAGAAATTGTATATTTGATGATCCTGGTAACACACATAAGGCCTTACGACCAATCTCACCTGAAGTTCCATCTGATCTTACAAACTTAATTCTTTCGTTTGTAAATGTTGCATTCTATGTTCGTTATGATCCAAAGGTAAAAGATTTAGAGAAATATTTTCACAGATTAACTTGTTCACCCTTAGCCATGAGTAAAAATAATCTATATCTATGTAATATCATTCCCTCCATTTTCTCTAATCTACCTACTATTCTTGGAAATGATACGGATATTGACAATGTTTTGAAACGTATCCAGAGTGATTTATGTCACCCACTATTTCAATCATATCAAGAACATTGCATCAAAAATATTATTTTGTGGCAAGCAATCGGAAAAGAAGACTTAACATTATTTAAAAATAACATACAAAAATTTGATTTATACTTTCATACCGATATTATCTTCAATGACATACTGGATTTTTTAGAAAACCGCCCAAACTTTCAGAGAAAACTTTCAGAAATAAAACATTGTATGGCAGATAACAATCAAATACTCTCCAAGGAAATTTTGGATTTCGGTCTTGAAGATGGTCGTATATCCCTGAAGTCATGGGTTAGATTAGCTATAATAACATTGGATCTAGTTTACGGGTCTCAGCTCTATAATAAATTACATGATTTGAATCCGTTAATAGCACCTCTTGTTGAGAAATTAATAAACAATGAGAATATTCTTGAAGATGACATTATATTGTACATGCGAAAATTCCCAGAATTATTTTTGGATTTTGATTATCGATATCCAGCTGAATTATTAATCTCTCGACTTCAAAACATTACAATTCCTCCTCTAAGAGTAAAATGTTTACTTCGGCATCTAAATATTTTAATGACCACTCAAGAAGCTGATTATATCAGGGAAGAGAAGCAGAATACTTTATGCAGTATCATTCAACATAGTGCCAAAAAGAATCTCCATCTATCTAAAACTATAATTGAAGACTATAAAGCTAAATTTGATCCTAAAGAACTGTATAAAAGTTTATGCAGAGCTGCTGACAATATAGATCCGAATACCCTGATTAGCGATATCCAAAAGGATGTCAACAAAGATGATTATATATCACTATTCTGCACAGCTGTCACTCGATTAGTTGAAGTTAATGATTTTACTAATGCAGACCTATTTTTAAACAAAATTCTTGATCTTCTAGAGTCTGAAAGTTTTGATTATCTGCAAGGTTATGCTCAATATCTTTTTGAAACCATCAGTACATATATTCAGCATCTCACTCAGATCAATTATATAAAGGCTAAAGATAAATGCTGTAATTCAGATGCTATGGTTAGTAAAGTATTTATGCACCTTAAGAGTAGAGGTTCTTTGAATATCAAAATTACATTAGAAGATTTCCTTAAGGCAAACTTCTTACTCGGAATTTTACAATAGCATAGTCTGGGTAAATAACGCCCTTTTTGCTATGATACCCGCGTGGACCCGAAATCTTTCACCGTATCAGAAGCCAACACACATATCAAAAACCTCTTAGAATCAGACCTATTTTTTCAAGATGTGTGGATCACAGGGGACATTTCTAACCTCAAAGTATACCAATTGGGTGGCCAAATATATTTTAATCTTTCTGACGGACACTCCCAAATTAACTGTGTTATTTACGCCAGCTTTCTCAAGAACATTCCTTTCAATATAGAAAACGGCCTATCCGTCACCATTCGTGGAAAACTAAAAGCCTATCAAAAACGCGGCACCTATAATATTCAAGTCGCCTACATGACCCAAAAAGGAGAAGGTGATTTATCCAAACTGTTAGAAGCCCTCAAACAAAAACTCTTTAAAGAAGGCCTCTTCGACCCCGAGAAAAAGAAACCCATCCCCACATACCCTGCCCATGTGGGTGTGATAACGGCTCTTGATTCTGCTGCCATGTGGGATTTTGTTACCCTTTCAAATGAAAGTGCACCCCACGTTTCCATTACCATTATTCCCGCTGTGATGCAGGGCATAAAGTGTCCTGGCAGTGTGTCTGAAGCCTTAGATATTGCCAAAAAGGTTAAGAAGTTCGATACAGTGTGTATCATTCGAGGGGGTGGCTCTGCTGAAGATTTGTCTGGCTTTAATGATGAACACCTTATTAGAAAAATATCTGCCTTTCCTATCCCCGTTCTCTCTGCAATCGGCCATGAAGTTGACTATACTCTCACAGACTTTGCCGTAGATTTACGATGTCCCACTCCCTCCTCTCTTGCCCATCAACTGTTTGACCCTTTCCTAAACATTAAACCCCTTATTCAAGAGTTGATTCAGAAAATGGACGACACCTTGTCAGACCGATTTGAAGATCAACGCGATTATGTCTCTACCCTGATAACAAACGCCACCACCCAAATTGACCACCATGTTCACTCTATTAAACAAAACCTAAAAATTGTTATGAACCGTCTCCATGAAGCCAACCCCTTACAAAAACTGGCCAAAGGGTACAGTATATGCTCCTTTCCAGATTCCCAAAAACCGGTCAAAAATATTGCGCAACTCAAACCCGGATCTGAAGTAAAAATACAATTAACAGACGGATCATTTCTATCCACTGTGTCTCGAATTGACAAAGAGCTTATTTAATAGCACTGTTCACTTGTTAAAATGTACCTAAAGGTATAGTATATATTCACTTTCAAAACAAACACTATCATGACACTCAAAAAAGATATAGAAACGTTAGAGTCTTTTGCCCATGAGCTTGAGAATGAAGATATCGATCTGGAGAAGGCCATGTCTACGTATAAAAAAGCAGTCAAGCTGGCCGAATCTACCTTCACTTCCATCAAGAAATCTGAAGATACCCTGAAAGTGCTCAGAAAAGAGGGTGAAAAGCTGGTATCGGAAAACTATCATGAATCTTAAAACACTCAACAATACATATAAACCCATCCTTGAAGAAGCGCTACAGTCATATACCACATTTGATATTACAGATACGCGAGAAACGCTTGCTAAAGCCATCCATTATAGCGTCACGGCCAATGCCAAACGTATTCGGCCCTTTATCGCCCTCTCTGTTTTCAAGATGTTTAGCCAAAATGTAGAAAAAATTCTCCCCTTCTGTTGTGCCGTTGAGATGATTCACACCTATTCACTCATTCATGATGACCTCCCCGCTATGGATGATGATGACCTTCGAAGAGGCATTCCTACCTGTCATAAAAAGTTCGGCGAAAATATTGCCATTTTAGCTGGAGATACCCTCAACACTTATGCCTTCGAAATTTTATCAACCGAACTGCCCAACCATTACGATGCCGTTAAAGTACTCACCGTCATAAAAGACTTAACCATTGCTTTCGGCATACAGGGCATGGCAGGGGGACAAGCCTTAGATCTATCATCAAATTCCTTCAGCCATGAGAAATTGGTTCATATACATTCACTCAAAACAGGCGCAGTTTTAAGAGCATGCACCACCATACCTGCTTACCTGGAAAACGCCCCTCCCCAGGTATACCAAGTACTTTACCGTTTTGGCACTCACCTGGGATTACTCTTTCAAATTGTAGATGATATCCTTGACGTTCAAGGCACTTCTGAAGCATTGGGTAAAAGCCCTAACAAAGATTTTAAACAAGACAAGTTAACCTATGTCACC
>JABSQL010000217.1 GCA_013215865.1 Candidatus Margulisiibacteriota bacterium | reverse complement strand
TCGCTTTGCTATGAAACCAACTCCCCAGGATTTGAAATTGTACATCGATGTTCATTTTTGGGTATCAGAGGAATTGCCAACGGTTTGCTGAAATTCACCAATGTAAAGGTCCCCAAAGAAAATATCATCGGACACCCCGGTGAAGGCCTTAAGATTGCCCTTGTCACTCTCAATACAGGTCGCTTAACCATCCCTGCCATTTCTGCAGGTGTTGGTAAGCTCTGTATGCATTATTGCCGAGATTGGGCCAATGAACGTGTTCAATGGGGGCTCCCTATCGGAAAACATCAGGCCGTTGGGAAACGACTTTCAGAATTAACCGCTAACACATTCGCTATGGATAGCATTGCCTCCTTGACCGCCTCATTTGCAGATCAAGAAAACAAAGACATTCGCTTAGAAGCCGCCATGGCCAAATATTTTGGATCAGAAGTATCCTGGAAAATAATCGATGACACACTCCAAACCAGGGGAGGGAGAGGATTCGAAACGGCAGCTTCACTCAAAGCAAGAGGTGAAACACCCATGCCGATTGAACGCATATTTCGAGACCTTCGTATTAATCGGATCATTGAAGGAACCAGTGATATTATGCGCTTATTTATTGCCAGAGAAGCCATGGACGTTCATGTCCGTCACCTAATGGGAATGACTAAACCCGGACTTTCATTTATAGATCGCCTTAAATCTGTTTTAAGCGCCATCAGATTCTATGCGGTATGGTACCCGAAACTATGGCTTCCAACCTTTCAATTTTGGGGCACCCGACATTTATCTCGACAAAATAAGTCTCATTTAAAATTTATATCCCGAACCACTCGAAAATTGGCCCGCCGTTTATTTCACACAATGGCAAGATATCAGCAAAAACTGGAGAAAGAACAACTGATTCTGGGACACTTTGTAGACATCGGTACCCTTCTCTTTGCCATGTCCGCGTCTTTATCAAAAGCAGACATCTTAGATAAGAAAGAGCACCCCGGGCTCCAAGATGCCGTTCATTTATTTTGCAAACAATCTAGACAGGAAATTAAAAACCATTTTATGGAACTACATTCTCATCATCGGCAATTGACCAACAAAGTGAACCATCAATTCCTCGATGGAACCTATGAATGGATGACAGAGGGCATCATTAAAACATGAGTGTTAAAACCCATATTCATGATGCCTACAATATTGCCCTTGCTAATTTAAGAGCCAGATATACAGATCGCGGCATTGTCGCCGGAAGTACACATTTTTCAGATATCTGGGTAAGAGATAGCATATATGCCTCATTTGGTGCCCTTAGTGTGGGTGATTACGATATCGTAAAAAATAACCTTAAAACCCTTCTAGATTATAAAAGTGATACCAGTCAAATTCCTTTGAGAGTGGGTGAAAAACATTTCATGAAAAAATTCCTTTTTGGGATTTCTTCTAAAACGCCTCAAGCCCGATTTATAGATGATAAAAATGTATCCGTTGTCGTGGATTCTAATTCTCTTTTTATTATCTGTATGGAACGGTATTTAGATTACAGTCAAGACATCGAATTTGCTAAAGACCATTTTAAAGCCTTGAAAAGGGTGCTTGACTGGAATTTTACCCAAGATACAGATGATGACTTACTTATTGAGGAAGGCCCTTATGCAGGATGGGCGGATAGTATCCGAAAAAAAGGTAAAGTGTTATATACCAATATCCTCCACTATTCTGCGATCAATTCCATGGCCACTATTTCGAGTCTTTTAGATCAGAAAGCAGATGCTCATAATTATGAACAATTATCTGAAAAAGTTTTGGCTGTTATCAACAAAACCTTTTGGAATAATGGATACTATATTGACTGGGTAAATGGCTCAAATAGACACGATATATTGTCATCAGATGGCAACATATTGTCAATTCTATTCGGTGTCGCTTCCATTGAGCAAGCCCATTGTATCCAAGACAGTATTTCAAAATTCGGAATGGATCATTCTTTTAGTGTTGAAACAAATTATCCACGATATAAAAGGAGATATATTTTTCCACCCTTTCACCTAGCAAATATGTCAGACTACCATAACGGGGTTAAATGGCTATGGTTGGGCTGTATTGATAGCATATCAAAGTTTATTATTGGGCGAAAAGAAGATGCGCTGCATTCGATTGATAAAATTGCTCAGAAAATTATTGAATTTGATGGTGTATATGAAGTCTATACAAAGGGGGCCCCTCTGAATCGATTATTCTACAAAAGTGAACAGGGATTTGCATGGTCTTCTGGCTTATTCGTATGGGCCTGTAAAGAACTTGATTTGGTTTAAGGCGATTCTATCTTAAATCCGACGTACTGTACTGGCGAATCACTGGTAAGGGTAATCATTTGAGGCGCTGAAGCCACTTTTTCAAGTTTATCCATCTGGACATCTGACACCTTCAGTTTATAATCCCCTAAGGGCAACCTATCAAATAAAAAGAACCCATCAAATTCAGACTGCTGTGTGGCGAGAATGTTTCCGTCCAGATCCAAAACGTGAATATCTACACCAGAGACAGGTCTTTCATCCTCCGGAGATACCATTCGCACAACGCCCTCTATTTCACCTGTCTCTACAACAGGGAGCATTATTTCTACAGGAGAACCTGGACGGGTTTGGATTGAAACAAAGTCATTCAAGGGCATTAAATAGGGGTCCCCCAACGACCTTTCTTGAATGCGAACACTTGTGGGTTGGTACAAGGGTATATGGGTCAACATCAACTCACCTTTCTGATTTGTCCGCTCTGATATCCGAATGATCCCTGCATCAATTTGGACGTTAGGTAAGGGGATATCTTGTTCACTCATGTGATGATCCTGATCGGTATCAATGAATGCTTTAACATTGGCAAGCCCATACTGTGTAAGGGTATTTTGAGACACAAAAGGCTTATTGTCTACAAACCCTAGACCCAGTAAAAGAGAAAGTCCAAATTGGAAGGTATTATCTCTTATCTCAATAAAAGCAGTGGTTTGATAAAATCGATGTTGCAAGCCGATGATATATGAAAAGGGGTCAGATAGGATATGATTTTGTGTGAGACGAAATCGGAGTGCTAGATTTGCCAATAAGTCAAAATCTCCGGATATATTACTCTGTAAAAACTGAGGGGTGGGTGATGCCTCATAGGTCATTCCCAATCTGAGGTTAACGGGTTTTAACTGAGAAAATCCCATAATAAATGACCCTTGAATAAAATTAAATGGGTGCTGAGTATTATTTATAGAAGTAGCGGTTAATGCGTGTGTAAAAGATGCTAACCAAGGAATAGTAAGATATAATCGGCTAGAAACATCTTGATGTGATTCGCCTGATTGATGATTTTTAATCCCAAAACCAAGGGTATGATTTATTCTCCTATTAAATAGGGGTAGCGCAAATAGATGACGAATATTAAGATCCCCATTTTCAGTAATGGGGCTAATCGCATCATACAAACGGTTGCTGGTGAATCCGTCGAAGTAACGGCCATATAAGCCAGAAACCTCTGCACCTAAAAACCGACTTTGAAACATATGCTGAAATCCGTATCCTGGTTGATAGAGTGATTTTACGCCATCCATTCGGTTATATACGCCCCCTATCCCAGACCGAATACTCATCATGGCATATTCAGATGGACGTCCATCTTTTAAAGGTCCATGAGAAAAAGTGGTGCCAACAGAAACCAATTTAGACACACCATAGTCCATTTCTAGTTGAATATTATTTTGACCCAACTGAAG
>JABSQL010000216.1 GCA_013215865.1 Candidatus Margulisiibacteriota bacterium | reverse complement strand
TCAAAAACACCTTTTTCAACAGATGAGATCAAGTCTGATGAAATAGGCCCAGCATGTAGACATATGGGGCATAAAAAGAGGATGAAACAAGTAAACAGTTTAAGGTGAAAATAGGACATGGGTTTATTTTTTCTTCTCGGGTGTGGGGGGTGGTGGTATTTTAATGAGTTGGCCTACTTTGAGGGGGCTATCTGTGGGTAAGTCATTAAAAGATGCAATACGATCTTTTTCTTTATCAGACGAGAAATATTTCTTGGAAATTGAGGTGAGGCTCTCCCCCGAAGTGACTGTATGGATCTTGAGACGCGAAACCCCTTTCTTTTTCATGTCTTTAGCAGAGATGAAAGAAAAGCTATCCGTGATTTCTCGAATGGTTTTACGATAATCAACCACATCAAATTGATTGGCTTTCAAGACCAATATAAATCCAATATTATTATGGACGAAATAATTCCGATACGCCGTGATTTGACCCAGAGATTTATCTCGCTCTTTGTAGAGTACTTGCTTTCCAGAAGGGGATAGGAGATTGGATTTAGATATTATTTCTGATTTATTGGGGTTTTCTTCATTATTAATGAATTTATTTAGGGTTGTGCCTGGTTTCAGCGGATTGATATGCAATGAACCAATGATACGTTCATAGGGGGGTCTGAAGATGATGACTTCTTCGCCCAATGATGCTTTTACGGTCCACTTTTTAGGGATATTAAATTGACATCCATATTGGTAATTTTTATAAGTTTGTCCTTCCATTTCTCCTCTTCCAGAGGGTGTACCCATGAACATACCGGATATTTTTTTCAGATACGTATTGTGTCTAACTGTATAGGTTTTTAGATTGGGGTTACCGCTTGAGATGAGTTCTTCTACCTGTTGGGCCGCTCTATCTATTCTTTCATCTGTAGGTGGGTGGGTGGATAACATGTGCTCTAAAAAGTTGGGTTGATAGGTTTCTTGCCGTTTTAATGTATATAAAAATCGAGATGCTTTTACGGGATGGAATTTCGCCCAATATACATACTTCAGGCCAATTAAGTCTGCTTCAAATTCATGGTTTCGTCCGTATCCTCTCAGTCCTAACTCCACACCAATATTGACCAAGTCACCGGCCAGGCCCAAATCGTTGGTTCCCAGTAAAATTCTAGCGCCCAGGTTTAAAAAGCCGAGGCCTTGTTGCTGGCTCATACGCTCGGCGCCATGTTTTGCCGCAACATGAGAGATTTCATGACCCAAAACAAATGCCAACTCAGCTTCTGAATTCATTTCGGCTAATATTCCTCTCGTGACGTACACAAACCCACCCGGAAGTGCAAACGCGTTTATAACCGGTGAATCGAGGACGGTAAAATGGTAAGGGATATCTTTTCTTTCAGAGACTTTAGCAATTTTTTGACCAATGGTCTCAACATACGTCTGAATGGAGGGGTGCCTATAAATGCCATATTGGGCTTTTATTTGAAGATCAGCTTCTTTGCCAACTTTGATCTCTTTTTCGGTAGAAACAAAATTAAGTTGATCTCTACCTGTGACAGGATCGCGGCTACAGCCTTGAAGCATGAGAAGGAATCCTATTGAGATAGAAATAAACAAGCGTGAGCTGTTTCTCATTCTTTATATTGAACGCTTAAGAACCCATTTCGTCAAGTTAGGGGTTTTAGAAATTGCTGATAGGAAGGGTTTTTTGTTTCATTAACATAGTCGTAACCCAAGGCATCAAGAAATTCCTGAAATCGTCCATGATCTTCTTTTGGAACTTGAATGCCTGCTAAAGCTCTTCCAAAAGCAGCGCCGTGATTTCTGTAGTGAAACAATGAGATATTCCAATGACCCAGTGCACTCAAAAACTGTCTTAGTGCACCCGGCCGTTCGGGAAATATGAACCGATATAGAATTTCATTTTTGATTCCCCTGGCCCGTCCGCCAACGGTATGGCGGATATGTAGTTTTGCCATTTCATTCTCAGATAAATCAAGAACGGGATAGCCTTCTTTTTTAAGCGTTTGAAGGACACTTTTCTTTTCTTCTAGTCCACCGGTTAATTGAATGCCTACGAGTACATGTGCATCCGAATTGTCACAGTAGCGGTAGTTAAATTCTGTGATAGAACGCTTACCAATTATTTTGCAAAACGTTTTAAAACTACCGGGTGTTTCAGGTATGGTGACCGAAAACATTGCTTCCCGTTTTTCGCCCAACTCTGTCCGCTCTGCAATATGTTTTAATCGGTCAAAATTAATATTTGCCCCTGAATTAATGGCGATAATATTTTTATTTCGGATTCTTTTTTGCGCGATATATTTTTTAATGCCGGCCACGCCTAATGCACCTGCAGGCTCCACGATAGTCCGGGTATCTTCAAAAATATC
>JABSQL010000215.1 GCA_013215865.1 Candidatus Margulisiibacteriota bacterium | reverse complement strand
TGATTTTGAATGGTTAATCATTCCACCAATAGCATTAAAACAGTTTCGGCTATTTCGGCAAAAGAAACAAAATGCACCCATTGCATTTGTGAGTTGGGCTTCAGTAAGTGAAGAAGTTGAAGAACGTTTACTGAAGGGTGTAGTTAAACTCTCACCAAAGGACTGGAATAGTGGCAAAAACTTGTGGTTAATTGATGTGATTTCTCCATTTGCCAGCAACAAGGAAATACTTAAGCAATTGGCTGAAACTGAGTTTAAAGATAAGGAAATAAAAGTATTGCGTCCCAGAAAAGATAAAAAGGGATTTGAGGGTAAATTACTCATTGATGCACTTGAAGAAGACTCTGTTGAGTGGAACCAAAAACACCAACCTGTAAATAGTTGATATCTCCCTCACTAAACCAATGTTCTCTTTATGTATTATGTATATAGAGGCAACTATATTAGGAAGGATAGAATATAATGATAAATCTAAGAAATAAAATTGGTATTGGTAATTTGTATGCGTTATGTCTGATAGGGGCCCTGTTACTATCAGGATGTGGATCGTCAAAAGCAGATATAAAGGAAGTAATTAGTGAAAACGAAGAAAATATTAATAGGCCATTCGATGTAGTTACACCACCAGAAAATGCACTTCCAAAACCCAATATCACAATAACCGTATACCATCAGGAACTTATCTTTAATTGGACATATCCATCAGAAGCAGGGTGTGATAGCCTGATTCTATCAAGGTCAGGGGAGATATTCTCAGATTCAGCTGCTGGAGAAATAGTATATATCGGTAGCGGATTAGAATATGTTGATACGGGTCTAACAAATGGCACGACATATAATTATATGGCTGCATATAAATGTTCAAACGAAACTCATTCTGAAGTTTATGAAATCAGTGGGGTCCCTGCTGATGTAGAGGTAAAGTTTGAAGATAAAAATCTCGAAGATGCTATTCGTATAGCTGCAAATAAGGCTGAAGGTGAAGCTTTTCACGTTTCCGATATTTTACAGATAACTAGCTTAGCACTAGATTTTGGACCGACAGTATTAAATCTCGAGGGTATACAACATATGAGATCTTTAACAGTGCTTCATCTTTCTAGTAACCAAATTAAAGATATAAGTCTACTCTCAAATTTGAAAGAATTACGGTATCTTCTCCTTATTGACAATCCAATCAAAGATATAACCCCTCTTTCGAAGTTAACTCAATTAGATACCCTTATTCTTATTAACACCCAAATCGAAGATATACATCCACTCTCAAGTTTGAAAGAATTGAAGTTTCTTACCCTGATTAACAATCTAATCAAAGATATACGCCCACTTTCAAGTTTAATAAACTTACAGACTCTTTTGCTTAGTCACAACGAAATAGAAAATATACCCCCTCTTTCGGATTTAATCGCATTAACATTCCTTGATCTAAGTAACAACCCAATAGAAAATGTACAAAGCCTTGTAGATTTATCAGATCAATCAAATTCACAGTTGAGGGTTATTGAGCTTCTTAATATTAACCTTGAAGAATAAGATCGCCCAACTTTTCGGACCGGAGTGCAGGTTAATTGGGATTAAAAGGGGTAAATGCAAAGCATTAGTCCAACCTGAGTTGAAATTCTTTTTGCTCAATTGTAGCTAGATAAAAGAAACAAATATAAACCCTGTTAC
>JABSQL010000214.1 GCA_013215865.1 Candidatus Margulisiibacteriota bacterium | reverse complement strand
GTGAAGGATTGTTTGAGATGGCGGGTATTGGGATTTCTGACCGAATAAAAGGGTTTGGAAGTGTTCCGTTTGATTCTATTGTTAAGAAAATTAGAGATAGGATTCCTGAGAAATTTCCCTATTTAAGATATTTTGGGGGATTGGGTTTTAAAGAAGCAGCGACGGTTGATTCTGATTGGAAGGCATTTGGGGGCTATCAGTTTGTTTTGCCTCAATTTCAGTTTTATAAAGAACAGGGCCAGAATTATTTTCTATGTAATATATTGTTGGATGATCAACAGGCATATCAGCCCCAAGTTGAAGCTGTTATAGAAACATGGAAATCTATTGATCACCATCCTTCAACAGAGCATGATGCATTGCCTTCTCCAATATTGAGGGAAGACACCCCAGATTTTAAGCGATGGAAAAGTATCGTCGACCGGGCATTAGAGGGGATTGAAAAAAAAAGATATCAAAAGATAGTATTAGCGAGAAAGACAACGTTTCAGTTTTCCAATAAGGTAAATCCAATCACATTAATGGCGCTTCTTAAACAGGTCCATCAAGCCTGTTTTCATTTTTGCTTTCAGCCCGAAAAAGATGTTGCATTTCTGGGAGGTTCACCGGAAAGGCTTTTTTATCGAAAGGGGCATCTCATTAAAAGTGAGGCAATAGCGGGTACTCGAAAGCGGGGTTCTTCGCCAGAAGAAGATGACCGTTTAGCGAAATCTTTAATGGAGAGTCCAAAGGAAATTCATGAACATCATGTGGTATTTAATGCGATAGAGAAAACATTGTTGGAATTATGTGATACGTTATCCCAGTGTGAACGTACCAACATTTTGAAATTGCAAACCGTTCAGCATTTATTGCATGAGTTCGAAGGGAAGCTCCATGACCAAGTGACAGATGGAACGATATTGCATGCCCTTCATCCTACACCTGCTGTGGGTGGGTACCCATATCACCAGGCATTGTTAGACATCCTAAAGTTTGAGCCATTTGATCGTGGGTGGTATACCGGTCCGATTGGTTGGGTGTCGAGTGATTCCATAGATTTTGTGGTGGCGATTAGATCGGGGTTGTTAATAGACAAAACGTTAAATATATATGCAGGTGCAGGAATTGTTGAAGGTTCAAGTCCACAAAAGGAATGGGAAGAAGTCGAAAATAAGATTCGTCATATGATGGGAATCATTACATCTAAGGAATAAATCATATGTCACATTTTCAACAAACATGGGCATCTATTATCATCGAAGAACTGATCAGGTGTGGGGTTGAAGCGTTTTGTATTGCACCTGGATCTCGGTCAACCCCTCTGACTCTAGCGGTGTCCCAACACCCGCAGGTTCATAGCACGGTTCACTACGATGAACGGGGGTGTGGTTTTGTGGCATTAGGGTATGCTCGGGCAACGGGAAAGCCTTCTGTAATTATCACAACTTCAGGGACTGCCGTGGCAAATTTATTTCCTGCTGTTATTGAAGCATATCAATCCCAAGTGCCACTCATTGTGTTAACAGCAGATCGTCCACCGGAATACCAAGAAACGGGTGCGAATCAATCCATCCCTCAGCACCAGTTATTTGGCGCCTTTACAAGATGGTGTGCAGCGGTTCCTTGTCCTGATTTTCATGTTAAGCCGGCTGTTTTATTAACAACCGTTGATCAGGCCGTTTTTAAAGCAATCCATCTTCCAGGCGGACCTGTCCATATCAATTGTATGTTTAGGGAGCCGTTTATCGGGCAAGAAAAAGATCATCGTGTGGGAGTATGGCGTGGTGGGGTTAAGGAATGGAAGACATCCGCAAAACCGTTTACAGAGTACTCGGTTCCAGAGATTTCTTGTCAGCTGGATTTGTCTGAATTGGCGAATAATGTCAAAGAAAAACAGGGAATCATATTGGTAGGAGAGATCCGAGATTCTGAAGATCGAAAAGGGATTCTTGAATTAGCAGAAGGGTTAGGTTGGCCGATTTATCCCAGTATAACATCGGGATTATGTTCAAAAGATCATCCCTTGGTGGTGCAGTCCTACGATGCCTTTGTGACCCACTATCCAGAATTATTTAATCCTGAAGTAGTTATCCAGTTGGGCGCGCATATTATTTCAAAAAAAATTGATACTTTAATATCAGAAAAGCAGCCATATCTTGTTCAGGTAATGCCACATGGTAATAGGCAAGACCCATCTCATTCCGCTTCTTTTCGTGTCACTTCTTCTATCAAGTCATTTTGTGATACTTTAACTTTACAATTAGATGCGTCTTCCAAAAAAATGCCTGACATATTGGAAGCGGCAAAGAAGGTTCGCCAGAGTATAGACAAGTGCGTGAATCAAGACACATTAACAGAGCCTTTGGCTACCCGTATCGTGAGCCGAACTATTCCAGAGGGTCATGGGCTATTTCTGGCGAATAGTTTGCCTGTTAGGTTAATGGAGCTGTTATCGGTATCTCGTAGTGGAGAAGTGGCTATTGCGGCAAATAGAGGGGCGTCTGGCATTGATGGTACCATTGCTTCTGCAGTGGGGTATGCCCTGGGGAAACAATCCCAGGTCACCTGTTTAATTGGCGATTTATCATTTTGTCATGATATGAATTCATTATCTTTGTTAAAAGCGGCACGGTATCCTGTTGTATTTGTGGTATTGAATAATAATGGGGGAGGAATCTTTTCTTTACTACCGATTGTCGAAGAAAAAAAAGTATATCAGCGTTTTTTTCAAGTGGGGCAGGACATGGATTTTCAATCAGCAGCTTCTCAGTTTGGGGTTTCTTATTACCAGCCCAAAGGTCCGGACGCGTTTGAAGAGGTCTACAAGGAATCTTGTCATCTAGGGGAGTCGGCCATTATAGAAGTACAGGTGCCTCATGATAGTACCCAGCAGTTTTATCATCAGTTAGCGGATCACATTCGTCATCATTCTAAGGTTCAGAGTTGAAAACTTCCTTTTGTCCCCCCAGGAAAAACCCCCTCTTATCCCCCTTCACGGGGGGAGGAAGTGAGAAAAAACCCCCTCTTGTCCCCCTTCACAGGGGGAGGAAGTAAGAAAAAACCCCCTCTTATCCCCCTTCACAGGGGGAGGAAGTAAGAAAAAACCCCCTCTTATCCCCCTTCACAGGGGGAGGATACATGTTCTTTTTAAGATAGTTTGTGTTTAGAGACAAATATCAAGTCCTTGTCAGATTTCAGGTGACATAATCGAATCATTCCTTCTGAATACGAGAACTTAGTCTATGAGGTCATGAATACTTATATTCAATGTGGTGGTGATTACGGGGTATGGAGTCTCCCCTCCTGGGTTTAGAAACGGCCCAGAATGGGAAGAATATAATAGATGTTAAGGAGGGGTAAAGATGGCAACACTTTCAAGCGGATATCAAACACATAATCAAAGACGAAGAAATTCAACTTCTTCGCAAAGGCGTTATCGGTCTCAACAGCCTTCAAACAATAGAAATAAAAATCAAAGTGCTTCAGTGCCTAATAATTTGGGGAAGGGTGTATTGCCTAAACAGCCCAATGATCAAGCGAGGGGTAATTTTTCAGATATGGAAAGGACAGTGAGTGTATCAAGTGATCAGAGTTTAGAAAACACTTATCCTCCTCCTCCAGTTCCCCTGCCTCCTATTGCAGATTATACTGAAGATACAGAACGTAAAGAACAAAAGAAATCTGGGATTCATAATACAGATATTACCCCACCGCCTCTTGATGATGGTGATGATGGAGGTAATCTCTCATTTGCTGATAAATCACGTAGATTTCGATTAGCAGCAACGAGAATGAAAGATGCTGCTCGCGCTCAACATAGATGGAGTTGGATGAGTCGGAAAAAGCCCTCTCAGGATATAACTAATAAAAAGCTCGAGACCCAAGTTGCTTATGCTTGTGAGGTAATAAAGGGTGATAATGATTTGCGAGCATTTCTAATGTATATATCTCCTTTTGATGATTCATCATTAGAGTTATCACGAGAGGAAGGGATTGCTAAAATAGTATAGTGTATTATAATAGAAGCAAAAAGGAGCTGTTATATGAACTGTCCAAAATGCCAAGAAACAAGCTATTACAAGAACGGAAAAGCGATGGGGAGGCAACGATATAAGTGCAAGCAATGCGGGTGCAACTTCACACAG
>JABSQL010000213.1 GCA_013215865.1 Candidatus Margulisiibacteriota bacterium | reverse complement strand
TAAATCAATAATATGCGTACCCCCATGATAAATACCGTTATCATAGTCTGCTGTAGCTGAGATAATTTTTCCGATAGACGTATCCCGGACATATTCATTGCCAATGTAGGATTTGATCTCTTTTATTAATTCATCATAACGACGCATATGATTTACCAAGAGGAGGACACCTTTTTCTTTACATAGTGCAATCACTTTTTCGGCTTCGTTTAGATCATGAGAGATGGGCTTTTCACACAAGATGGCTTTTACACCATTTTGGACGGACTCCAGAATGTAATGGCAATGTGTGTCTGGATGGGTGGCTATTATCACTATTTCTGGATTAAGAACTGAAAATAAAGATTGAGTAGAAGTGTATATATCAACATCTGGATATAGTTTCTTCGCAGTATTGAGTGCAGAATTGTCATTATCTACAAATCCAACCAAAGTCATTTTGGGTTGAGAATCGACCGCTTGGGCATGACTTGCTGGGTGGGGACGAAGTAGATCTAACTGAGCACCAGCGCCGATCCACCCACAACCAATAATAGCTGTTTTGTATGAACTAATCATGTAATTTAATTTTTCCTTTTGTCTTTAGGGATGTTTCAATACCATCCAAAATCTGAATGCCGCAAAGTGCCTCTTGAAATGGTGCTCTACGACAATCACCATGATACAGCTCATCTAAGATAACAGCCATAGTTGTTTCATAGAAATTTCCCCAAGGGTCAATATTTGTGGCCATTGTTTGATTCTTGCTATACAGACAAACATGATAATGTTCATCAACTTCTAGAGGTAAATTTAAATTGGCAATAATCCCATTGGCGTAAGTTATAGTTGCCCAAATTCCGAGAGAAGTTTGAGAAGTAACAAGAGAAAATGTGTTAGATCCAAAAAAAGAACACATCAAATCAGCAGCGTGACTTGCATAGAAATGTAATTTTTTAGACCTTGGGTCTGGTATAGCATTCGTAAAAGCAGGACCCGTAAAAACGCCACTTTCCAAAGAAGATATATCAGGAATCTGTTTTTTAAGGGCCAATATTTCTTTAGAGAATCGTAGGGGCGAACATGACATGACCGATGAGCCGGATTCTTTAGCTATTTTGGCAATATCCTTGGCTTGAGAATAATCATTGGTAAGGGGTTTATCAATATAAGTAGGTTTACCTTTAGTAATCGCAATTTTTGCAGGTTCAATATGGCTATCGCCATATCGGCCAGATACCAGTACCAAGTCTGCTTCTGATACTGCTTGTTGGACTGATTCACAGACATACGGAATGTCATTTTTTTTTGCCTTATCTTGAGCTTGTTGATGATTTTCGCCCCAGAGCCAATTTATTTTGGCTTTCCCCCAAAAAGGAGAACTTTGGGTATGAAGTAGTTGAGAATAAGCTTCAGTATGACTACTATCACACCCTAACATGGCAATTTTAATCATGACCAAATAGCCGCCTCAATATAGCGAATCCCTGAGTCATCGGGCCAATAATAGACCGTTACAATATATCCGTCGTCTCGTTGAATAGATGCTGGGTATCCCATATCCCAAATTGAACCATTATTTTTAATGATCACTTCCTGATCAGTGTTCCAGGTAATACCATTATCATGACTATAGCAAGCGCGAATCCCATATGGTTTCTTCCTGTATCCGTATGTACATAGGAGTCGTCCATCTTTAAGCTGAGTAATGCAAGCAGGTTGACCAAAAATACCAGTAGGGCGGGGTTTGGTCCAACTAAATCCTGCATTATCTGAAAAAGCAACTCGAAACTCCCCAATACCCCCGATTGCCATATATTGGCCGTCTGTGTGATAAGAGTCATCAGATCTTATCATGGCAATTAACTTCCCACTCCCCAAGTTGTGAATGGCAGTCTCATTATAGTTGGTGCCTTGATACATAGAGTTTCGTCCTGTTTCATCTCTAGCCACAAGGGATAAGTTACCCCAGTCTTTTCCCTTATTCCATGATCGAATGATGTAGCACTCTTCAACTTGAGTTGGTTTGGATTTATAGCAAGAGAGTAATAATGTATTATCCTCTAGTTCAATGACGGGCTCTCTACTTACAATTGATGTGTCTTTTTCCAAATTAATGAGTTGGTAGGGTGACCACGTTTTTCCAAAGTCTTTAGATCGTTGTAGACTTTGTCCCACAACCGCACTGACTGTGCAAAGATCTGGGCGGTGGGCCAAAATGGGGTGATCCAGTTTTTCATATTCAGATGATGGACGAACATCTACTAAAGTGGTTCGTAGCAATAGTTCTCCATTTGATAATATACTTACGCCAGGATCATTTAAACCATAACAGGTGTCCAATACTGTCATTTTTGAATGAGTATCATAAGTATTACCGCCGTCAGAAGAATGGATGATACAACATCGTGAATGAAGGTCATGATGGGTTGGGTTTCCTGACAGTGCGGCGTTTACGCTAAATTCATCCGCTTCTCGAAAGACAACAGCAATATGATCATTTTTTATTTTAACAAGGCTAGGAAAAGAGCAATAGGTATTCGGGTTGCGGTAAACGGTGTGATAAGAAACATCTCCAATTTGGGAGGATTTAGGATGAGGATTTAGTGCAGATTCTGTCATAGAGTTCACTTGTAAGGGCACGGATTTGGGTGTAAATATTTTTCGTTTGGTCATATTGGTTATTTTCCTCCATTTTAGCCGCTTCATCAAGAAGTCGGCGAATATCCGCATGAACCTCAGAGACATAACTATTTGTAAACCAAGCCACAGAACCAACTACAGGGTCTATGTGCATAGCATTTATTTTGGCAATTTCAGGATGGGTCGTCAAATAGGATTGAATATCGTCAAGGCCAAACAATGGGTTTTCTTTATATAAAGCATCAAATATTGCCTGGACAAAAATAAGATCTTCAGGATAATCCAGTGTCCAACGCCAATGATTTAGCATTTGGGACCGGGTAAATGATGCTATAGAAAATTCTTCAGGATGAGAAACAATATATTGAAAGGGTTGAAAACGCTCGCTAGTCAATTTAGCATGCTTGTCAGCTTTCATAAGTGCCTTTTTGGTCAGCATAATAAAGTCGTAGCCAACAGGATAGGTGAAGGGTGATTGTAAAGTATTGCTGACGACATCAGATTGGGTATGCTGAAATTTTTCAATGCCAGTTTTAATAAGAGCTGGAGAGACAAAAGGGCAATCACCACCCACCTCCAATACGAGTTCTGTTTCAATTGTTTCTGCACAATCTGCCAACCGCTTAAGCACATCTTCAGGGTGGCCTCGAAAAACAGGGATCTCATAGTCTTTGCCAAATGTAAAAATAACATCGTCTTCAGGTTTGGTTGTTGTGGCGATGATAACTTCATGCACATACGGAGACTGGCGAAGGCGATGAGTCATTATGTTCAAAATCGGCTGGTTACAAACATTTGCAAGTGCTTTGCCAGGAAGCCGACTTGAACCTTGACGGGCAACAATAATAACCGTGATTTTTGGTTGCGTTTTCATGTGTGAATCCGAATTGGGATGCCTGCATTGTTAAGTTGAGAGCGTGTTTGCATAGGATTTTCATCTTTAAAGCAAAAGTAGGTCCCAGCAGATATGGCATCGACCTGTGCATCTTGAAATCCATCTATGAAATGCTGGGTGAGGCCACAGCCACCAGAAAGAATAACAGGAATATTGATTACATTTGAAACAAGTTTGGCAACATCGGTGGCAAGTCCTTTACCTGTACCATCTCGATCAATGGAAGTTAAAAGGATTTCACCAGCCCCCAATTCTTCACAGGTTTTAGCCCATGAGACAACATCCAGTTCTGTTTCAGTGTTCCCGCAGTCTGTAACAACGATTGCCTTGTTTTGTTTAAGCTTGAAATCAATGTTGACTACAATGCATTGAGATCCAAAATAGGAAGATGACTTTGATACAAAATTTGGCGTTTCAACAGCGGCTGTATTAATACTGACTTTATCAGCACCATTTTGAAGAAACAGACGAATATCCTCAATAGAGCGTATGCCCCCGCCTACTGTTAATGGCATGAAAATTTCCTCTGATGCATGCCGAATAATATCTACGAAGTCCCTTTGATTGTGAGAATAGGGATCAATATCTAAAAAAATAAGTTCATCTGCGGCCTGGGCTTGAAAAATTTTAGCTTGGCTAATGGGGTCACCAATATCAATCACTTTTCCAAATTGTATAGTGGTTACCAAAACCATATGGGATGATCCACCTAATATTTGTTTTTTAAGCTGGAGCTTTGGAATGAGTCGCTTTTTTAACATCGAGGTGTCATTCAGAAGGTTTTTGGCGTGCTTTCCATCTAGATAACTGTTGTTGAGATTCTTTTTTGTTCATAATTCCACTTTTTTCCCAGTGGTCAAAGTCATGGGTTTTCTTTCCTGGTTTTATTGATTCAGGTTTGAAATTATACGGAGAAACAGTATGGGATATAGCAATCTGGATAAACTCTTCTTCCGTCAATCCAATGAAGTCCAGGAATAGATCTAAACTTGGGGGGCGATACCCTTCATATTTTCGAATCATTTTAACAGCATCAGCTCTGGACAACCGATTATGGCGAATATCTATTGAGGCGAGGTGTGAGGGGCGAGTATATCCTCGCTTAATGAATTTTATATAGTCTCGTACTCCTTGCATGTAACATTCGATTTTCTCGTAACTATATTTTTCAGGAACATTTTCAACCTCATCTCCTTTCCATCCCAATTCTTTGGAAATAATGTTAGACTGTTTTTTAACATCCCAAGGAATGTAAGACCCTAAACAAACAGATCGATAATTTAACTTCTTAAGATCTTTTAGGGGAGGATAAGAATATGGTTTTAAATCCCGTTTATCTATATCGCCACCCAAACGTATATACATATCCTCAGCATTGATACCTAAGTTAACGTACCTATTAAACCGTTTCTCATCTACTTCTTCGGTTTGGTCATAACTATAATAGGCTGTATATTCTGCTGACGGTTCACCCCAAAAAATAAGGGGAACTTGGTGTTGGAGAGCCACCCGCATAGGGTAGGAAAAAATTCCGGTATGACAGTGCCAACAAAAATCACCTTTTTCAAGAAAGCTCTGTAGCATTAATTTTTGAACCACTTTCCAATTGGGTGAAAAGTGTAGACAATCTACACCTAGCTGTCTAAAAGTACGTTTTGAATTGTCTTGAACAGTATCTCTTAAAAATCCATGATCAAATCGAACAACTAAAGGTTTTAACTTATACTTTTTGACTAGATAATATAAGGTCCAAGTGCTATCTTTACCGCCACTAAACGGGATTAAGCAATCATAATCGTATTTTCCGCGATGGGCCTCTACTAATTTATCGAGATCTTTTTTGCGCTGATCCCAATCAATCCCTGTTTGCTTGGTTACCTGTACAGAACAAATATTGCATGTCCCATTTTCATCGAAAAGAATCGTTTCATGGGTTTCAGGTAGTACGCATTTTGTACATCGTTTCAGTTCCATAGATAGGACACATTAAATAGGTTGGAGTATGAATAGTCAATACGACCTCTTTATTAATTAGGCATAAAATGATACTTTATGAAAATGTTTTCCGGACAAAATCTTTGGCAAGAAGCAAAAAATATTATACCGGGTGGAAATCAATTGCTTTCTAAGCAGCCTGAAATGTTTCTGCCAGATCAGTGGCCGGCCTACTATGAAAAAGCAAAGGGCTGCCAAATTTGGGATCTGGATGGGAAATCATATCTTGATTTTTCTCATATGAGTGTAGGGACATGTATTTTAGGTTATGCGGATGATGACGTGAATACCGCTGTTATCGAATCCATAAAAAAAGGGTCCATATCAACATTGAATTCTTGGGAGGAGATAGCCTTTGCTAAAGAGCTTCTAGGTTGCCACTCCTGGGCTGATCAAGTGCGGTTTTCTAGAACGGGTGGAGAGGCATGTTGTATCGCTATTAGAATCGCAAGGGCTGCATCAGGTAAAGAAAAAGTAGTATTTTGTGGGTACCATGGGTGGCATGATTGGTATTTATCTTCCAATATTGGGGATGAGAAGCAGTTGGATAAGCAGTTATTGCCAGGAATTGATCCCAAAGGTGTGCCAGAGGGTTTAGGGAATACGACATACCCATTTCAGTTTGGAGATATAAATGCTGTTGAGAAGATTTTACATTGCCATCATGAAGATGTTGCAGCAATCATCATGGAGCCTGTTCGAGAAACAATAGATATTCAATTTCTGAAAGAAGTAAAGCTGTTATCACAAAAATATAATGTTATCCTCATTTTTGATGAAATAACATCTGGATTTCGGCTTAATTATGGTGGTGCACATAAAAATTTCAATGTGGAGCCTGACATGGCTATTTTTGGGAAAGCGATTGGAAACGGACACCCCATATCTGCAGTTATTGGGAAACGTAAAATAATGGAGGCTGCCCAAGAGACATTTATAAGCAGTACCTATTGGACTGAACGGGTTGGATTTTCAGCTGGTTTAGCCACGTTAAAGAAAATGAAATCTATTGAGGCACAGAAAATGGTTGTAAATCATGGTAAGGCTATCCGAAAAGGGCTCAATGAAGCAGCAGTAAGGGCGGGGGTTAAAATGAAGATTATGGGTATCGACCCTCTACTGCATGTGTCCTTTGATTATGCAGATGGAGATGTCGTCCAAACTTTTTTTACGCAAGAGATGATGGAAATGGGCTTTTTAACAGGTTCAGCTATTTATCCAACCTCTGTTTATTCAGATCAACAGATAAAGTCATTTTTGATGGCCTCTGAAGCAGCATTCTCTGATATCGCAAAAGCGATTCAGCAAAATACAGTGCTCAAACGGTTAAAGGGTCCTGTAAAGCATGCTGGTTTAAGACGGTTGACTGCTGCTAAAGTGACATGAAAAAACGAGTTCTTGTTCTGGGGAATATGCCTCAGCGATTACAAGACCAAATTCTCTTATGTCAAAAATTAAAGAGAATAGATAGCTGTCTATCATTCTTATTCTTACTATACGATGATAGAAATAAAAACTTAGTAAGAGAATCTGGATTTTCAGTCGAATCATTTAAAACAATTTCTGGACGCTTAAAATCTAAAAGTAGTAAACTGTTATCTCTGAGGCGTTTTGCCAGTTTCCTTTATCGGCACTTCTATTACTCCACATTTCTGACGCCGTTTCATGTGCAAAAATATTTGAAGGAATTCAGGACGGAATACAATTGGATTAATGACATGTTTTCACAATTTGAACCAGACATAGTGATGTTAAATGGGGATCGTCACTTAGGCTTAGAACCTTCGGTTCTGAAAGTCTGTAAGGAAAATGGAATTCCTACTTTTGTTCCATACTTGGTGTATTCTTCAGAAGTGGGCCCCATGATATCTAACCAAAAAAAACCTTGGTTGACTTTGTCTTGGAATAGCCCGTTTATTTTGCGTTGGCTTGTCAAAAGAATGCCCCAGTCTATTCTAAAAGCCAAAAAATTAGAGTGTATATTTTATAACCCTTCAACCCAAATAGCGCTTCAGAAATTTGGGGTGTTGTCAGACTATCCTTGGTACATTGGTAATGGGCTTGTCGATATGGTCTGTATGGATAGCAGTCATAGCTTGAATCGTTATACATCGAATCGGGTTCCTGACTCTAAACTTCGTATTGTTGGGGATGCTGCTTACGACAATTTATATTTGGCTTATACAAATAGAATAAACGTGAGAGAGACGCTTATGAATCGTTATGGTGGAGATAGTCTCAAAAAAGTTATACTTTGCGCCCTTCCTCAGTTTGCTGAGCACAATCTAATGGACTGGGATCAGCATTGGAAAGAGATACATTTTATTATAGATACATTAGATCAACAGAATCAAAATCTATTTTTATCGCTACACCCCAAAATGAAGCGAGAAGATTATGAATTCCTGGAACAAAAATATAAATGTCATATTTTGGAAGAGCGTCTATATGATGTAATGCCTATAGGGGATATTTTTGTAGCTACTTTTTCATCAACTGTGATTTGGGCAGCGATATGCGGAGTGAAAAGTGTTTTGGTAGATTTTTACGATTTTGATGTCAATATATTTGATTTTTTGCAGTCTGTTCAATGTGTAAAAAATAAAGAAAACTTCTTATCAACAGTACAGAATAGACTGATGCAGAAACAGGATTTTTCTGCAGATTGGAAGCGCTTATCAAGGGATCTCGTTTTTGATGGTGGCGTTATAAATCGCTATTATACTCTAATAGATTCTCTCACTACCAAACCAGATGAATCTAGAGAGATGGTTTTGCCTAACTTTAGTGATTCTTCAACAGCCTGACACACCCGATTTGCTTGTACCCCATCTTTGAATTTAATTAATGCGGGTTCTTCTCCGTTTAACACATTTATAAAATGCTGAATCATGTTGGGGGTCGCTCCTGTTAAGGTGTTTCCGATGGGGACAGTGTCATGGAGATCTGGTATGGCAATGATATTTGAAGGGATCGTGTGTTTAACAATTGGAGTGCTGATATCAATTTCAATTTTACCTTCTGTTCCTTCAATATCAAATCGAGAATGATGGATTCCTGGCAGAGGTTTATTTAGCCAGGAGGTTTCAATAAGGCCCCTGGATTCGTTCTCAAACAGAAGATTTATATGATAATAGTTTCCTGCTTTATTTTGGTTTCCTTGAAAGGCTGTTACCTGTGAAACTTCACTGCCAGTAAACCAACGCATTAAATCTATATCATGTCCTGCAATCCAGTAGGCCATTGGAATCTTGCCAGAAACCCTAGATGCAGTGACATTGTCAGAATTTCTGCGAGAAAACATGTATCCAATATCCCCAATACTTTGGGTTTGGAGTGAGTGATAAGCTTGTTGAAACCGACTATCAAATCTACAGGTAAAACAAACAAAAATTTGGCTAGAAGAAAGAGACGTTTCTGAGATCATTTTTTCTAGATCACTGGGGCATATGGTGAGAGGTTTTTCAATAATAACGTGGATATTACGTTTAACGGCTTCAATAAAGGGTTCTGTATGGGCCCACTCTGAGGTTGTAATAATAACGGCTTCAATTTCTGGATGAGTATTAAACATCTGGTTCCAGTTGTTATTAAAATATAGGGGTACATCCAGTATGCCAGCATTTTGAAGGGTGGTTTTTTCTGTATTCCCACAAACAGCAATTAAATTGGCTTTTGAATGCTGAGTAACTATTTTTGCATAAGCCATACCCATTCTTCCTGGACCAATGAGTGCAATGTTCATGACCAATAGTATACAAATGTATGATTGTATTGACGAGTAGCTGTCCGGTTGGTTAACTATTTACCTGTGAACAAATTTGAAAAACAATATATGCCAGCCATTGAAACGGATCGTTTGATCATTAGACCATTTTACTTAGAGGATATATCTGATGCCTATAGAGAATGGATTAATGATGAAGATGTTACACGGTTTCTGCGCATCAAAAAAAATATGCAGTCAGATGATAATATTCGTAACTATGTTTTGTTTCATCTTGAAGAAACTATAAGTACAAAGCATTTTGCAATATTTGATAATGTCAGTTTAATATTGAGTGGTACCTTCACCTGTCCGAATATTAACTGGGAGGAAAAGAGCTGTGAAATCAGTTTTGTTATTGGGCACCCCGACTTTCAAGGTAAGGGGCTTGCATCTGAAACTGTGGCAAAAATGTTAGAGATATTGTTTTATACTTTTGATTTAGAACAGATTAGGGCGGGTTATTTTGAAGGCCATGAAGCATCTAGGCGAATATTGGAGAAAAACAAGTTTATGTTGGAACGCATAATATCGAAAGATTATGTGACAGATGATGGCAAGGAACTGGACAATTATATTTGTGTTATTAATAGGTCCAGATTCGAGCAACAGCTTTAATTCAAACTCTTCCCCAAAACCCCCACTACCCGTTCCACCGCCTGCCCATCCCCATAAGGATTCCCAGAAGCAGACATCCTATCAAACAGGTTATTCCCCGACAACAATTGCGAAGCAGATTCCAGTATAGACTGGGTGTCAGAACCGACAAGTTTGGCGGACCCATTTTGAATACCTTCTGTTCTTTCCGTGACATTGCGGGTGACCAAAACAGGTTTTCCAAGCGAAGGCGCTTCTTCTTGAATACCGCCAGAATCTGTAATGATGAAGTGACACTTTTCCATCAACCAAAGCTGATGGGTATAATCCAGAGGATCTATCAAATGAATTCTGGGTTTACCTGAAAGCGCTTTCTGAACAATGTCCTGAACCTGAGGATTTTTATGTACAGGATATATAATTTCGACATCCTCAAAGTTTTCAGTGATATCAGATAATGCTTGGCAAATATTGGTTAAAGGTTCGCCGAGGTTTTCACGTCTATGGCCTGTGACGTAGATGATGCGGTTAGAAAAGTTGACTTGTGAAAAATGAGATTGAATGGGGGTTCTATCCAACTGTTTGAGTTTTTCGAGTCCGATATGGAGAGCATCCACAACGGTATTACCGACCATGTACACGTGTTTTTTAATGCCTTCTGTATTCAGATTTTCGACAGCCTTGTCAGTTGGTGCAAAGTGATAGGTGGCGAGTTGTGAGATGAGTTTTCGGTTCATTTCTTCTGGGAAAGGGGAGTAGGGGTCAAAACTGCGCAGTCCTGCTTCGAGGTGAGCAACAGGTATCTTTTGATAGAAAGCAGCAAGAGCACCTACATATGCGGTGGTGGTATCGCCTTGAACGATGACAACATCCGGTCGGTTTTTTTTGAGAATGGGTGTTATCTGGCGAATGGCGTCTGATGTAAGTTGTGATAAATTTTGATTGGGTGTCATTAAATTGAGGTCATCGTCCACGGGAATTTCAAAAAAAGAGATCACTTGGTCCAGCATTTCACGATGTTGGGCTGTCACCAAGACGGTTACGTCAAATTGTTGAGGGTGTTTTTTGAGTTCAATAATCAGGGGTGCACATTTAATGGCTTCGGGTCGGGTGCCGAAGATAAAGCGTATTTTTTTCATGATATGAGGGCCACAATTTTTTCAGCGGCATCTCCAGAGCCATAGGGGTTTGGTAATGCGTGAGTGAGAGGGGTTTTGTTGAGAGCAAGGTTGAGTTTATCTTGATTGAGTTTGGTAGGAGAGTCCATCACGAGGGTGTTCCAACCTGTTTGAACTGTTTCAACCCATTCTGTGGTATCTCTGACTGTGATGCACGGTTTTTTCATGAACAGAGCTTCTTTTTGCAAGCCGCCACTGTCTGTAATGACCCGTTCTGAATGTTCTAGTAGGGTGATCATTTCTAGATAGCCAACAGGGTCGGTCATGATGATATTTGGGTTGGGGGTGATATTGTGGCGGGTCAAAGCTTGTCTTGTTCGTGGGTGAATGGGGAAAATCATCGTGTGAGAAGATTGGCCCAAGGTGCGGATGATATCTGTT
>JABSQL010000212.1 GCA_013215865.1 Candidatus Margulisiibacteriota bacterium | reverse complement strand
TTGGGACACCAATTTTGAGACCCTTTATGTCTTGGCCCAACTTTTTTGTAAAATCTGTTGGTTTTTGAGTTGACGACGTTGAATCCATGGGATCATGACCAGAGATAATATTAAGTAAATGGGCTGAATCTGTTACATTATTTGCGAACGGACCTATATGATCTAAAGATGATGCAACTGCCACAAGACCATACCGGGATACACGACCATAGGTTGGTTTTAAGCCCACTATCCCACAAAAGGAAGCCGGTTGTCTTATGGACCCCCCCGTATCTGAACCCAAAGATAGGGGTGCAAAGCGTGCACTGACACTGGCGGCCGATCCACCCGAAGATCCGCCAGGAACACATTTAAGATTCCATGGGTTCTTTGTGGACTTAAATGCTGAATTTTCTGTCGATGAACCCATTGCAAACTCATCCATATTGGATTTTGCAATAGGGATCAGGTGAGATGCTTTGAGTTTTTTGATGACCGTTGCATCATAGGGCGCAACAAAATTTTCCAGTATTCGAGACGCACAGGTCGTTTTCTCACCCATGAGACACATATTATCTTTAACGATAATCGGAATTCCTGCGAACGTTGGCACAGGATCCCCCTTCAGATACAGGCCATCAACCATAGATGCGGCTTGGTATGCAGACTCTTTCAATATGGATAATAAGGCATCTATTTGTGATTCATAACCATCGATATGATCAAAATATTGGTCCAATAATGCTGTGGCAGTCAGCTCGCCTTCTGTAAGTTTTTTCTGTAAAGCAACTGCAGAAAGGTGTATATCACGTGATGTCATTTAGGTATCTCCAGAATGAATTTTTGGAACTCTGAAGGAACCTTCCTCCCATTCGGGGGCATTTTCAGGTATATACTGCCCATCATGAAATGGGGTTACAACATCTTCTCCCTGTAGCAATTTTTCTGACGCCATTTGAGAAGCCGGTTCAACACAAGACAAATCAAGCTGATTGAGAACACCCATGTATTTTAAAACGGAATGAAGCTGTGTGAGATACAAATCCTTCTCTTGGGCATCAATTTCCAAATGGGATAAGGCCAGTACTTTTTCTAAATCCTCAGAAGATAGCGTCATGATTTTTGGTGACGCGACTCTAAAACATCTTCAATATCAGCTAAGGAAACACCCTTTTCATGGCATAAGACCAGTAAATGAAACATTAAATCAGCCACTTCTTGTTTCAATTCTTCTGAGCCTTCATTTTTAGCCGCAATAATCACTTCTCCACTTTCTTCAGCTACTTTTCTTAAAATACGGTCAAGCCCTTCATTAAAGAGAGTTGCTGTATACGACCCATCGGGCATGTTTTGCTTGCGATTCTGAATCAGTTGGTCTAAAGATGTTAAAAACGTCATACAACCCACACCCGTGTTTGACCGACTAAATTTTGAAGCTGTGTCAGACATAATTCATCATGCGACACCCAACAATCTTGATGTGTCAGAATGGTTGTATCTGCCATATGTATATAGAGGGGCATATTGCCTTTATATTTTTTACAAATTGCTTTTACTTGTTTCAAGACTTCCATGTCTCCTTCATTGGGCTCAATATGGAGTTGATTCAACCGATGAGTATCTGATATTAGCTTAATATCCGTACAAATGAGAGATATCTCATCTTGGTTAACCCTGACTTTAGCCTTTAAATATACAATATTATCTTCATGAAACAAAGGTGCCAATCCTTCGAAGTGATCTCCCTGAAATAAAATGACTGGAATATTGCCAATTAAATTCTCTAAATGTGCAATAATCATTTCACGCTTGTTTCGAGTAATTACCCGTCTTGACTGTGATATTAATCCTCCGAGCTCTACGACTTTGCCTTCATCTTCAACTCTGAGTTTTTCGATGCTATTCGGATATCGCTTGAGCTGATCGTTATACTGATCAAGCGGGTGGCCTGAGATATACAATCCAAGCATATCCTTTTCTTGTTTTAATTTTTCCTGAATCGAAACCTCAACTATATTTTCATACGAAGGTTCAGGCATGGCAAATCCGCCTGAAATCTCATTTCCAAATAAATTGGTTTGTCCACTATCTCGTTCTTTAGCATGAATCTGAGCCCTTTCCAAAGTCATTATATAGATGTGTAACAACCGGCCTCTGCTATCAAATGTATCTAGGGCACCGCTCTTTATAAGACTTTCGATAACCCGCTTATTCACTTGTTTCAAATCTATTTTGTTGCAAAAATCCGTTAGAGAATTATAGGGTCTATTTTGAACGATACTTTCAATCGCGCCTTCCCCCACATTTTTTACCGCACCAAGGCCAAAACGAATGCCTTTCTCGACAACTGTAAAATTACTGTTAGATTCCGAGACAGAAGGGGGCAATACATGTATGTCCAAAAAGCGGCATTCTTGGATATATAAAGATGTTTTATCACTAGACCCAAGCACAGAAGATAATAACGCCGCCATGTATTCCTTGGGATAATTCGCCTTTAAATAGGCTGTTTGAAAAGAAATCAGGGCATATGCCGTACTATGAGATTTATTAAACCCATATTCTGAAAATTTATAACAAAGGTCAAAAATCTTTGTAGCTTTACTTAATGGAAATCCCTTCTCCTTGGATCCGTTAATAAACTGATCTTTCATTTTATCCATCTCAGACTTCTTTTTCTTACCCATAGCTCTACGCAATACATCCGCTTCACCCAAAGAAAACCCACCCACAACACTCGCGATTTGCATCACCTGCTCTTGATACAATATAAGACCGGAGGTTTCAGATAGAATCGGTTCTAACTCAGGTAGATCATATTTGACAGTTGTTTTACCAGATTTATTAGATAAATATTCATTGACCATGCCAGACCCGAGGGGGCCAGGACGATAAAGTGCTAAAAGGGCAATCACATCTTCAAATACTCTGGGTTTCATGTCTTTGATCAATTGACGCATTCCCCGACTTTCAAGCTGAAATACCCCTGCCGTTTGGCCAAGACATAACATATCATATGTTTTTTCATCATCTAATGGCAAAACATCCAAATCTAACATTACCCCATGATTTTTCTGAATAAGTGACACCGCGTGGTCAATCACCGTCAAATTCCGAAGCCCCAGAACATCCATTTTGAGAAGCCCGATCTTTTCCAATGCTGTCATTTCAAATTGCGTCACAATTTGACCTTCATTTTTCATGAGAGGAACAACCTCTGAAAGAGCGTCTCTAGAAATAACAACGCCTGCCGCGTGGGTTGAACAATGCCTCGATAGACCCTCTAAACGTGTCCCATAATCTAATAATTCCTTAATTTCTTCAGAGTTCTCCACCATTTTTTTAAGCTCTGGAACCGTTTCTATTGCTTCTGGTATGGAGGTATAAGACCCAGGTGAAGAAGGAATCAGCTTTGCTATCCGGTCTACTTCAGACAAGGGGATGTCTAAAACACGCCCCACATCTCTTACCACACCCCTTGCTGCCATACTTCCAAATGTGACAATTTGAGACACATGATCTGCGCCGTATTTTTGAACGATATAATCTATAACTTCACTTCTTCGTTTAATACAAAAATCCAAATCGATATCGGGCATTGATACCCGCTCTGGATTTAAAAATCTCTCAAAAAGCAAGTTGTACTTAATAGGATCTACCTTGGTTATTCCCAATGCATAGGCCACTATGGAACCTGCTGCTGAGCCACGACCAGGCCCAATAGGTATACCGCCCTCGCGTGCAAACGTGAGAAAATCATCAATAATCAAAAAATAAATCGCATAATACATTTTATTAATAATACTGAGCTCAAAAATGACTCTTTCTTTGATTTCTTCAGTCTTCTCCGGATACAGTTCAGATATACCTTCCCATACCAAATATTCCAAATAATCTTCAGGAGATTGATCTTTAGGACATTTGAAGTGGGGTAATTTAACTTGCTCTGTTTCAAGTTTACATTGGCAACTGTCCGATATTTTTAATGTGTTTTGCAAGGCCTCTGGAATATCAGAGAAAAGCGTTGCCATATCCTCAGATGATTTCAAGTACATTTCTTGTGGATCGGATCGAAAATGAAGGTTATCTTCTAATTTACGTCCTTGTTGAATACAAGCAACAATGGGTCGCAAAAATGCATCATCACTATTGAGAAAATAGACATCATTTAATGCCACAATCGGAACCCCATTGTCTGCTGCCATGTTTATTTGGTCTTCGTTCACCACAGCCTCCATCGGCAAATCCAAGCGATGGACACCCATATAAAATCGATCTCCATAAAAGGATTTTAATGTTTTTAGATGGGATGAAGCTTCATCAGGAACATGTTCTTTCAAGCAATTCCCAATAGGTCCCATCATACCTGGGGATATGGCAATGAGCCCTTCTGTATATTGGGATAGCGCCTTCATGTCTACCCTGGGTTTATAGTAAAACCCATCTAAATGTCCCAAAGATACCAGACGAATCAGATTCCGATACCCTTGTTTATTTTGAGCCAAAAGCACCATTTTATTCCAGCCACGTTCTCGCTTTGTCATATCTTTCGCAACATAAAGTTCACAACCAATGATGGGTTTAATACCTTCTTCTTGTGCCTTCAAGTAGAAATCGATGGTACCAAACATCACCCCATTGTCTGTAACAGCCACACTGTCCATCCCCAGTTCTTTACATCTCGCTAATAGTTCTCTCACCCGTATGGTACCGTCTAGAAGAGAATATTGAGTATGGCATTGTAGGTGAACAAAATTGGACATGGTGTTATGATAGCACACTCAATTTGGGTTTCACTTTCGCCAGAAAATAGATAGATCCAGTGACCAGAAGAGGTCTTGGTAAGTGTGCAATATCCTGCAGGTTACATGGGTATAAAGCTAAAGGCAATATTCTTGTCTTCACGGTGTCATAAGAGTCACATAGCGCATCATCGAAAGGGCAATAGTAAAGCTGTTTAGACAAAGGCGATAAGCCCCGTAGCATATGATCAACCTGTTTTATTTTCTGGATACCTGCCACAATATGCCACTTTTTCTTTGGATAAGCTTTTTCTAATGAAAGCACCAAGGCATGTATACCCTGGGGGTTATGGGCCATGTCCAAAACAATATCCTCTCCTATTTTTTCAAACCGGTTTTGTAAACCTGCTTTTTGAAAGCCTTTTTTTGCTGCTTTGGGCTCTTGTTTAATCCGCTTCTGTGCCATCATGTCGTGGATCAACGCTACGGCTATCCCATAATTATCTTGTTGATAGTCTGCATTCAATAAAAAAGACTTTGGGGGGATTATGGCTTCAGATACCCGAATAGGGGCATTTTTTTCGTTGGCCATTTTTGTTAAAATATCCATCACTTTTGGGTGTTGTTTCATGGTATAAACAGGAATACCTTGTTTGATAATTCCTGCTTTTTCAGAAGCAATTTGAGAGAGCGTATCTCCCAATATACTCTGATGATCCAGTCCAATTGATGTGATAAGGGTGATGATGGGGTTCACCACATTAGTGGCATCAAGCCTGCCTCCCAAACCTGTTTCATAGATCATAAAGTCGGGTTTTTGGTGTTTAAAATAAAGAAATGCCATGATAGTGAGTATTTCAAACTCTGTTAGTGGGGTTTCTGGCACCCACTCCAAAACTTTATAAAACAAAGAAGCGAACTCTGCTTCTGAAATGGGTTTATTTTGCAGACATATACGTTCAGTATAGGAATCTATATGCGGAGAGGTATAAGTTCCCACAGTATATCCCATCTCGATGAGCGCGGAAGAAATAAAGGCAATGGTGGACCCTTTTCCATTGGTACCCGCCACATGAATAATAGAGTTGCAAGCATTGTGGGGGTTACCGCACTGTGCAAGGGCTTTGTTGAAGTTATCTAAGCTATATTTGATACCACTTTTATGGGCTCTTTTTATGAGTTCGGATATCACATGGTGATAGGTCATACCCAAACTTAACGGATTTGGGGGAATGATTCAAGCGAGTCGGCCCGTTAGCTTCCGCCACCAAAGCAGCAAAATCTGAAGGATTAGTCCAATTTATTTTTGAAATATGCCGTCTATCCATTCCTCATCATAAACTGTTCCATTTGCACATGTCATTTTTCCTCTGCCATGCCTTTTGTCATTTTTCCATTCCCCATCATATACAGCTCCATCTGAAAATGTTATTTTCCCTCTGCCATGCCTCATGTCATTTTTCCATTCCCCATAATATACAGCTCCATCTGAA
>JABSQL010000211.1 GCA_013215865.1 Candidatus Margulisiibacteriota bacterium | reverse complement strand
ATTTGTTAATTGAAGGGATATTTAAAGGTTTGGTTTTATCTCTCTTTTTGCCCTGTTTCCCCTGCTTTCATTCTCACTGTCACTTTCGTTCCTACTTATTTACCCTCATCTTTACCCACTGTTTCTTCTGGAGAGCCAATAGAGGAAACAAAAGGAAGTTATTCATGTCTCTCTCTAATCTTGTTTTATTAAATTTAATGCCTCCTGCTACACCTCCTAATCCAAACGTACGAAACGAACAAAATACTGAGCGTGATGAAAAGATGGATACCCAAGCATCTAATATGATGTGCAGTAACCCCATTTCACCTATTACTTATCCTTGTGTAACCCCACCGGAACCAATACTTAAACAGGTATCAATTGCAACTGTTGTGAGATGTATCAATCAGACAGCAGGCAATCCTGAAGGATCTAAAACCCCTCACGCTGATGAAGTAAAGTCTGATGATGCGACACCAGCTGATCCGTTTCTTAGTTCTGCTGAAACGTTAAAAAAGTTATTATTTTCTTTAGAAGGAAAGACCTCTAAATCGGATGATCCCCGTGCTTTAATTGATGATATTATAAAAGTACTAAAGACTAGAGAGGCTCAGGCAATTACTAGAGAGGATCCGGCAATTACAGCTAGTCCTGAAGATGCAATGAGTAATGATTACATAAAGAATCTTATCACAGCTGTTATCAACTTTGTTACATTCCGATGTGAATCGGAACCCGTTAAAAAAGCCTTTAAATATTTAAAATCACATATGATCGCAAAAGTTGAAGGTACCCCTCATAAAAATATAGAAAATCATTCAACTCTTATTCATCATCTCATATTATTAATGACATATTATAAACTCTTGCGTTCGGTAGCCCCTGAAAAAAGAAACGAATTGTTACAACTGTATCCAATCCAAGAAGAGACATTTGTTGAATGTGTGAATGGACTATCATCCTCTCTGAAAAGTGAAATTGATAAAATTGACACCATATTTTCAGCTGCACTTCAACCTATTATTGGGCGTTTTACACAACAAGTTCTCCCTTGGGTAGAAAGCTATTTACAGAAGCATACCCCAAGTTTTTGCCAATTTCTCCTAGGGATTACTGAGATTAATGACGTACACGACCTAACTCCCATTCCAAATATCCCCCCCAATATTGCATGGAATTTTCTATTTTCTCAAGAAAACCAAAATATTGTATATGAAATTATCTCTAAGCAACTATCAAAACTTCAAAAGGGCTGTAAAGTGTATGACGAAAGATTGGCAAAATATAATAGCCTCAAAAATACAGGTCAGAATAGTGAAGCCATAAAGCAAGCCGAAAACGATGTTGAATTGGCTGAAAAGAACGTGTTTAACCTTGCAAATGAGTTTGGCATAAATAATCCTGTCTCTTATTGCTATGACGAATATCTAATAGCAAGAGCTTTTATCAATGATAAATTAATAGACGATATAGTGAAAAAACTCAAAGATACTAATGCACAAAAAACGCCCATAATAATTCCCACATTTGAGGAATTATACAAAAATCCAGATGCTGTATGCCGACAGATTGCCGAATGGCACGGCTCCTTGGACATCAATGAATACAAAGCCTCTATCAAGATGCTTTGGATATTGCATAAGAATTTTAGAGGGTCAAGTTTTTGTATGGCTATAAATATTTTTGGTCTGTTTAAAAAATTTGAGTCTACAAAAAATGCTTCTGAGATTGAAATACTATTAAAACAAGCAGGCCCTCAATATCAAGATATGTATAATTTCATAACCATCAATATTAAGGACAAAGTTTGGATTGATGGAGAGCATAATCATCCAGATATAGACCCCTACTATTATTTTAAATTCGATAACAATAAATTTAAAACCCTCAATCCTGAGCAATGTTACATGTTATTGCTATATATGATTAAACATGGTGCACCAGTAAAAGAAATTAATGCATTATTGGACGAAAAGGGTACTGTTATTAAAAGTTTTAAACAAAGTCATCTTTTAGATCTTTCTATTACACTCTCAGAATTATGCGAACACTATGAATTTGATACATTACCAGACGGTCTGGAAAATTATTTAGTCTTTGCAGCAGAAATAGTCTCTGACATTAAAAGAATGCCTGAAAGAATGGTTCTAGGAGTCATTAGTGCCATGGAAAAATATCATCTGATAATAGGGGATAATGAGGATATATGCGAGCTTTTGATTAACTTTATTGACATTTCAAGGGAACAAAATTACGAAAAGGCACTTGAAGCAATATATGAGCTATGTAATTCTAAAAATATTTTTGATGAGATAATGACAGCTGATATTGAATTGATTTCTATAGATTTCAAGAGAATATTAGATAATGCTATAATTGCCCCTAGAATTTCTCCAAAAGTATTATTTTTCCTTCTTGCAATGTCATTGCTTACAGAATATGATGCGCTTGATCATACCATATGTAATCTATTGAAGGATAAAATTTCAGAAGGAAAAGTGACCCGCTTGACTGATTCTTCTGGGAATACTCTTTTACATATTTCTTCAAAAAAAGCGAATGAGGTCTTTGTTAAAGCACTCATGAAATTAGGTGCAAATCCAGAAACAAGAAATAATGCAAAAGAAACACCTCTTGACCTTGCCCATTCTCCTCTTGTTACAAAAGCCCTAAACAAAAGTAACTACCCATCCACTTCAAGCTCAAAAAGACTAAAAATAGGTGGCTCAAAAAGACAAAAAAGAGATTAAGATATGCTTTTAAACCTAAACATAAGGTCAAACTGAATCAATGACTCGTTATCCTTTGTGCCAAATATTCGATTCATATTATAATAATCTATGACAAATGTAGTGGACTTAGATATGCCACACTTGAAAGCGATCTCGTAACCTTCAACATCTGTTCTCCCACCATAGGCGTCCGCATCTGGTAAAATATCAAGAAAGGCATCCGCACCCAAATACCGATAACTGAATGTAGTTTGCCACTTACCATAGTCATTGACTTTTCTATCTCCAAAAGCGATGCCCGCAATATACCCTTTATTTCCGTTACTTTGATTCGTGTTGATAACCACTTCCCCAAAAGGTTTGATCATATCCAAACCAAACTGGTCTCTAAAGGCAATTTCACTGCTCAACACAAGAGACGAAAAGTCATCTGACAAACCACCCCCAGTCAGACTATTATTTCCCTGAGAAACCGTTGAATCGATTACTTTTCCCTTTGCGTTCACACTGAGATAATACGACAAAGCCACCTTGGCTTTTGATTGCTCTGTCAGTTTCCAAAACATCCCTGGCTGTAACGCTATCATGAAGGGATCCTCAGTATCAGTGGAGAGCTCATCTAAGATGAAATATCCTGCTTTAATAAACCATTTCATATTTTCACTTTTTTGTTTAAAACTGATACCGATACCATCTGGGTTGATATCTGTATCCCACAATAAATCAGTGGGTCGCCAAAAGGGGTTTTTCATTTTACCACCCATGAGCATCCATTTGTCTGATAATTGGTGTTTCACAAACACATAATCCAAACGAAAGTCAGGTGACTGAAACGCATTCTCAAGGGTTTGGTTTGTTGACCTGGGATCGGCACCTCCTGTCGCTAACCCAAACTTAACAACTGTATCTTCAGATAAGTGACTTTTTCCACCCAATCTAAATCGAACACGTTGTCTCAACCTACTTTCTGTTGATTCTTTCTTATCACTTTGAACCCGTAGGCGAACATCTCCTTTAAGATGTATACCCGGCTTCTTGTCTTTTACCCTTTCTTCAGCGTTTAATCCATTCACTGAAAAGAAAATACATACTGACATGGCCACTATTAATAATTTTTGATTCACAATGATCTCCTTAAATATTTTTTCTCTATTCTACCAATAATGTCACCACTTTGAACACCTTTATTACATAAATCATATTTATAGCAGAAATGGAGAGTTACAGACATTTTTTACTTTCGAAACCTTTTCTCACAAAAGAAACGTAAAATTTAAATACATTTTAGTGAAATTATTTTTTATTCTGTTCGATATATATGCCTCCTCAGAAGAAAGTGTGGGTCAAAGGGGGAGAAGGCAAGTTACCTAAAGAATGGTAAAGAGCAATTTCTAGAGCAGCATAAGTTCTAAAGCCATAAGATCTTCTCATAACAACTTTAACCTTGTTATTAAACCCTT
>JABSQL010000210.1 GCA_013215865.1 Candidatus Margulisiibacteriota bacterium | reverse complement strand
AATGACAAGATTAAACCCTAAAGTAGATTTCGCATTTAAAAAGTTATTTGGTAGTGAAGAAAATAAAGATATATTTATCTCTTTTGTTAATTCAATTGTATCCAAAGAAGATCAGATCTGTGATATCGAGTTCAAGAATCCATATATGGAAGCAGAGTTTGTGGGAGATAAGAAATCCATATTGGATGTTAAGGCCAAAGATCTTAATGGACGGTACTATAATTTAGAGGTACAGATCAAAGGGCAAGAATATTACGATAAACGGGCACTGTATTATTGGTCGAGATTATATACTTCCCAGCTAAAGAAAGCAGGCCGATATGAGACGCTGAACAAAACAGTGAGTATACATGTATTGGTGTATAACCGTTTAGAAGATAAAGGGTTTCATAACGAATTTAAAATATTAAACACAAAAACCCATAAACCCCATTTTGAAGATTTGGAAATCCATGTCATAGAGTTAGAGAAGTTTAATAAAGCGCTTCCCCAATTAAAGTCCGCATTGGATCTGTGGGTAACATTTCTGAAGGAAGCAGAGAATTATAGTTTAGAAGACATCCCAAAAGAGTTGGAAGAGGTACCAGAGATCAAGAAAGCGATCGTTGAGTTAGAGACCATGTATTTTAATGAATCAGAGATTGACATATATGATGCCCGATTGAAATGGTTCAGGGATCAGCACTCTGAACTGATGTATGTTAGAAATAGATGCCTCAAACAGGGTAAAGAGAAGGGTCTGAAGGAGGGGAGAGAAGTGGGTATCAAAGAAGGAAAAGAAAAAGGGCTAAAAGAAGGGAAAGAAAAAGGGCTAAAAGAGGGTCAAATGGGGAGAAATTTTGAAATTGCAAAAATGATGTTAAAGGATAAAGAGTCAATTGATAAGATCATTCGATTCACGGGGTTAACCAAAGAAATAATCCATAGTCTATAGATAATTTAATTCAAAACAAGATTATTGAATATCTGACTCTCGCCCTAAGACAAGCAGAAACAATGCCATTCTCACATATAACCCGTTTTGGGCTTGCCTGAAATAAGCCGCTTGTGACATTTCATCTACACCGGTGTCAATTTCATTGGTTCTGGGCAAGGGATGAAGAATAGACACATCTTTCTTACATAAAGATTGAATCTTCTCTTTCGTGAGAATGTACAAATTTTCAATCGATTCATAATCCTTGGGGTGTTCAAATCGCTCTCTTTGTATACGCGTAGAATAAATAATATCTGATGACTTCATGGCTTCATTTAAATCTTCTGATATCTCTACCTCAAAACCCTTCCCTTTGATTTCCGTAACAATGTCTTCTGGCATTTGAACTACCTGAGGAGCAACAAACTTGAACCGAATACCCTTTTGCAAACACAATAACCGCGCAAGAGAATGCACCGTACGACCAAAACGAAGGTCCCCTACCATGGTAATGGTCAAATGATCTAACGTTCCTTTCTCTAGAAATATTGTATACAAATCTAATAATGCCTGGGTTGGATGCTCACCATGTCCATCTCCTGCATTAATAATGGGTACTCTAGATATGGATGCTGCCTCACAAGCAGAACCGATCTCAGGATGGCGCAACGCAATAATATCACAGTAAGATTGAATCACACGGATCGTGTCCGCCAACGTTTCTCCCTTCGATATAGATGAAAATACCATCCCAACTGTGCTATTCACCAATCCCCCTAAATAATAAAAAGCAGAGGCAAAACTCATTCGACTTCGGGTACTTGCTTCAAAAAATAAGTTACCCAAAACATACCCATTCAATGGTTTAGGCCCTTTCCTATTTTGAACAATCGGCTCCATTTTTTGAGAAAGTCTAAATAAAGAATCAATCATCTCAGTTGTAAATTGGTCCACAGAAATAATATGCTGATTGTGAAAAGACATTCTCATATATGATAGACCACCGCTTGGCTCTCTAAAAGCAAATCTATTTCATACATCTGCCGCATTGTTGAATCCATGATGTGAACAATCATATTCCCCATATCCAATATAACCCATCCACTGGCAGCATCTCCTGTTAGAGTTGGTTTCGATAAATCACTGTAAACATCCGAATTTTTGCGGACTTCTTTCACCAGCTCCACAGCAGTCGCTTTGGCATGAATATGATTTTTCACACTCAATACAATCACTGTATCTGATAATACCGGCACCTTTAACTCATAAACACAGATGTCCATTGCTTTTTTCTCAGACGCAACTTCACATATTCTTTTGATATATGCCTCACTGTTCATAGCGTTTGGCTAGACTCCCAAGCAATCCGAATAGATTCCCAATCTTTTCCCAATACAATAGAGACATCTAATTTTTTCTCAGGCCGGTCATATACAATAATTTTAGAAGGATCTATGCGTAACGCAGCCGCCAACGCAATCGTTCTATCAGTGTTACCCTTCCAGTCCACCAACAACGTTTCTTCATAATTGAAAGAACCCGCATTTCCAATCCAAGGGATTTTATAGCCTCTTTCTTTCAGGAATGCAGATGCCCATCTCGCCTCCCCATCTATACCATTCCCATTTAGTATTTCTATATAAATCAATTTTCCAGATTTCACATCTGCTTTTTCTCTTTCAATAATATTTGTCTGTTCAGTGAGCCTGGTAACTTCTTTTAAAGTCACGGTCCGACGTTCTTCTTGACTGGCTCTTTTATCTACCGTCTCAACTTTTATCTCCACCTGGGCCACTTTAGTTTCAAATCCATGAAGCATCGTATCCACAACAGAGTCCAATCGAATAATATCGGGTCGCCAATAACTGACGCCATCTATTAGAGTAACGGCACCTGGTATGGTTCCAACATCAAAATTGTTTGACTTAAATACTTCTGAGAATTGGAGGGCAAGACCAATGATTTCTCTTTTTGATAAATTTGTATCAAGATTATCTGCTAATTTCATTAATGTCCTAGGTGCCTTCCATATTTCACCCGAATCCATCACTTTATCAATAACTGAACGTATAAATGACTGGTGACGCTTAATCCTACCAATATCTCCTTTTTGATCATGCCGGAAACGCAGATACGACACCATCTCCTTCCCATTTAAATTCTGATGACCCTTTTCAAGGTCAATATAGACATCTCCTGCTTGGTCTTTATAAAACATATTTTTTTCCACATCAATGGAAATCCCTCCCAATTGATCTACAATATTTTCAACACCTTTCAAATAGATTTTAATATAATAATCAATCGGGATATTTAAAAAATTGGACACAGATTTCTGAAGCAGTTTTATCCCGCCATGAGAGTAGGCATGATTCACTTTGGTCATCCCCTGCCCCTCAATTTTGATATACGTATCTCTTGGTATAGAAATAATACCAATGCGTTGGTTCACATCATCTAGATGCAAAACCAAGATTGTATCTGATCGCTGACTGGTCTTAGTATCATCCACACCCACTGCTAAAATATTAACCCCTGTGAGTCGCTTTTGAGGCATCAGCGTCAAAATAGATTCAATGACAGTAACAGACCCAATAGAAGCCCCGATATAAAACCCAAAAGAACAGAGCATCAGTGCCAGACCCAAGCCAGCAACAACCCATCGTATAGAAAAATATTTAAACCGATTCATGATCATTCCAATATTATCGATTTTACTCGCTTCGTGTCCAACTCAGAAATAGTCGTAAGGTAATAGTTGTGGCATTGTAATGTATATGGATGAATAGGCAAAGCTTTTTTTACCAATTGTATCAACGCCTTCGCACTAATACAGTATGTTGCCAAATCCAAATGTGTGTATGCAATATCCGTCAGTGCCGACCGGGAACTGAGTGTTCGCTCTGGATCAAGATAATCAGCAATAAATACAATTTGAGATAGTTTACTCATTTTTGCATTTCCCGTGGTGTGCCATTTTGATGCAGATGCAATGTCCCGAGAGGATAGTTTTAAAAAATGGGAAATAGCAACAGGAGATACCCATGCATGCCACACATTCGGATATGTTTCGAAAACTTTTGGGAAGGTCTTATCATGGGAAACCCCCTTTTCAACCAGGTATGAAGGTGTCATTTTTTTAGCAATATCATGAACCAATCCAGCAATCTCTGCTTTCTGCGAATCTACCTTCCAATGGAGTGCCAATGATTTTGCCACTTCTGATACCCGCTTCACATGGTCCAGACGTTTGGGAGAAATATACTTGGCAATACGCGATATGAGATCCTCAATATTCATCGGTATATATAAACTAATTTCGACCTATTTCTTCTGCTGATTCATACAGTATAACTTGGTAGCTGGTGATTTTGGCGATCTCTTCTTCAGGCAAAGGAATCGTACAATTACTAAACTGAAACTCGCTTCCAGCTGATAAATATCCGCCTTGGCCAGTGCTCCCAATGAGTAACCCATCTTCATCAAAGAATGCAACATAATACTGACAATATCTCACTTCTGAAGTTGGATTCTTGATGCTGGGTATCGCTTTTACAATTTTCTTTCCAAAAAAATTATCTATATATATTTTTGATACGCCTTGTAAGTTTTTTCCAAATGGCACTTTCACCATGGCCGCTTCATCAAAGGCGGTAACCACCTCCTGAAGCTCAATGTTCCCTGTAACCCGTTCAATTTTTACATCTGCCCAAACTCCTGAAAAGAGTGTTAACACAAATCCAAATAGTAATACTGACTTTAACATACGGCCCTCCTGGCATAATTTCTCTCCTTAGTTTACCTTAGATTTTCATTTCAGAACATGGTCATGGCCTGTAACTAGAAATGGAATTATATATAGACCCTTGCTACACTGTAGAAAATTCTTCCCAAAGGAGTTCTCATGGACAACCGTTCAAATCATGCATTACTTGCTCATATTAAAACCAATAAAGGTGATATTCATATCAAATTGTTCGATAAAGATACCCCACTCACTGTTGCAAATTTTGTAAATTTGGCTCAGCGTGGATTTTACAATAATTTATCCTTTCATAGGGTCATTGATGATTTTATGATTCAAGGGGGCTGTCCAGAGGGAACAGGAACAGGTGGCCCCGGTTATCAATTCGAAGATGAGTGCACAGACCACTTGAAACATGACAAACCTGGGATACTTTCTATGGCCAATTCTGGACCTGGGACCAACGGCAGCCAATTTTTTATTACCCATATTCCAACAGATTGGCTAGACGGCAAGCATACGGTATTTGGTGAAACAACCTCCCCAGAAGACCAAGAAGTTGTGAATCAAATCTCTCAGGGCGATACCATAGAAAGTATACTCATTGAAGGGGATATAGAAGCCCTTCTTGGGCAGCATGCTGAAACCATAGCTGCTTGGAATGATATGCTGGACGAACACTTCCCTAAATTAGCATCCGATAACTAGCCAAGATAGTCTTTGGTATAACGAGACAGGGTCTCTGTAATGATGTCCCTGGCAAGATCGGAAAGGTCTGATACACTGCTGGCTTGGATGGACTGAATTTTTTTAAGGGGTATATTAGACACAACTTCCAAGATAAAATCTTGATGATTATCCGCTTGAAGGTTGAATGTCATATTGGATATGTCCAAAATGTCACCTGTCGTGTCATCAACCAAGCAATGAAGGTGTTGGGAAAATGTATCACCGGTATAGGTGTGTATTTTTACGGGAACCAAAAGAGAATTAACATCTGTTTGTTGCAGCAAGATGACATTCTTTTTTAGGACATCTTCTGATAACGGTTTATCTTTATTCACTGTTTATCGCCTCCTCAACACGATTTTTGTTATAATGTGCGCCGGCCTCGAAACATTTTTTTTGATTCTCGAATGACGTTTGATCAAATTTATCTATTCTAGAAACTTCTTTAAATAGGGGTAATAGTAACGCAGCTTCTTCTGGAAATTCTTTTTTCATCAGGGCCAAGTTTTCCCTATGGATCCTGTCTACCTCCCCATGATTAAAACCATCTTCACGAGAATATAGCTTTGAGTAATGATTGTGAGTACACAATAGAATACGTATTCCAGTCACAATGAGGGCATATATGTCCTGACTTTTGAGTAATTCCGGGTCATTTTTTGACGAATCAAGAATCATTTGAGGATTAAAATATCCCAGTGTCCGTAAACAGGAAAACGGCTCATCCACGTTTTGGGCACTACCAAAATCGATGATTGACGGATCACCAGATTCTATATCGTATATAAAATTAGCGGGCTTTACATCAGCATGAACAACTCCTACGCTATGAAATTTTTCCAAATCTCTTAATCCCGAAAGCATCACATCGTAAAATATCTTTCTTCTTTGATGCGTGCTCAAATCTGGTGTTTCCAAATATTCCTCTAGGTTATATCCAGGCACCTGATCCATAAGAATGAGGTATTTTGATTGATCCTTAGCCACCCGATGAATCATTCCTGTTGGATTGAATAAGGCATTGATGGGTTCATGGGATATATTGGCTTCTTTCAAGATGGAAGTTTGGGTGTCCTCACCCTTCTTACCTGAAACGATTTTAAGTGCAAACATTTTTCCATCACTTCTTACGGACCATACTTTCGCATTATTTCCATTTCCGATAGGATCTTGAAAGGTATATCTTGTGTTTCCAATTCTTAATGTCTCTCCCTTTTTGTACCTGGGTGGTAGTTTTGCCTGTTCACATTTTTGAAACCGAGTCTTTTCATGATTGTCTATGGGGTTGCTATTAGGTGCCTTGTTTTGTAATAGCTTAGATACTTCCTTCTTTAGCTCGTCAATTGCCTCCGGCCGTTCTTTTTTGAAAATATGTTTTCGAAAGAATCCAAGATGAGAATCTCTTTCTTCTACTTCGGAAATAGCTTTAGATATGGCTTGTAGCTTGTCTGGACTTTTATCAATACTATACGCCTTGATAGTTTTATCTATGGCTTTTAAGAGCGTGGAACGATAGTGAAACATACCCCGGAAACTGCCGCCATGAGACTGGTTGTTGTCCCAGTTATCAATCATTTTAACTTTATCAATATCTTTTAAATCGCCTGCCGCTTGCGCTGCTTCTTTTGATGAGGCAGGTTTAAATCCATCGGGGACATTACTGACCTTAGGTTGATTTTTACTATCAGGAATATGGTGATTGCCATGAATACCTAAAGGCACGCCTCTTTCTCCTTAGTGATTGATATTTGCCACTTTAGATAGTGTACCAGATCTTTTTATCTTTTTGCTACTTCCCTCTTTCTTCCGGCCTTTTAAATTTTATATAAATACATTAAAATCTAATTATTAAATTTAAATGGGAGGAACCACCAATGAAAAAAATTGGCCTCCTCAGAAGAAAGTGTGGGTCAAAGGGGGAGAAGGCAAGTTACCTAAAGAATGGTAAAGAGCAATTTCTAGAGCAGCATAAGTTCTAAAGCCATAAGATCTTCTCATAACAACTTTAACCTTGTTATTAAACCCTT
>JABSQL010000021.1 GCA_013215865.1 Candidatus Margulisiibacteriota bacterium | reverse complement strand
ATTGATGATGTTTTTGATCCCCATTGATTGAAGAATATTCTCTTGTAATGAATCAATTGCTCTTACAAATATTTCCACGACATTCATTTTTTGGAGTAGTGCTGTGGTGAGTAAACTGGACTGTACATTTGATCCAATGGCGACAATGGCCTTATCTACATGATCTACATTAATTGCCCGCATGGCTTTTTCGTCTGTAGAGTCTAACGCAACCGCTTGTGAAACTAAATCTTTCAGTTCCGTTATGATTTCCAAATCCTCATCAATTGCAATGACTTCAAATCCTTTTTGACTTAAACCAATGGCGACCTGAGATCCAAACTGTCCAAGACCAATAACAGCAATCGTCTTCATACCTTCATCCTAACAGAATTCTCTCTTCAGGATAAGCATAATTGGGTTTGGATCGTCTTCTTGCGAGAGCAAAAGCAATTGACAAGGGACCCACTCGCCCTATAAACATGAGTAAGATAATCAGGATTTTGCCCACTTTTGTTAACTGCTCTGTCATCCCCACAGAGAGACCCACGGTTCCAAATGCAGAAATTGTTTCAAACAAAATAGGAAAAAAACCACCTGACTCCGTGAGAAGCAACAGATAGAAAAAGGTAATGACAATAATGGATGAAATGATAATGATCGCCACTGCTTTGAATACAAAATGGTATGGAATTGTTCTTCCCATCATCTCTATTTGTTTTCGGGATCGAATCGTATTCCAAAAAGCGGCAACTAACAATCCAAACGTCGTGGTTTTAATCCCACCACCGGTAGATCCTGGCGATGCACCTATGAACATTAAAATAAGCATGATCCATAACGTTGCTGTTCGAAGAGAACCTAATTCTATGGTATTAAATCCAGCCGTTCTTGTTGTTACAGACTGAAAAAAAGAGGTCAGGCCTTGTTCCCAAAAAGTCATCCCAACCAATGCATGTCCGGCCTCACCAATCCAGATAATGAGTGTACCCACGACGATGAGTATAAATGTTAACAAAACGGTTAGCTTCGTTTGTAGTCTGAGTCGCCTAATACCATGAATTTTATAGGCATGGTAGCGTAAATTATAGATGACAGGAAATCCCAAGCCACCCAATATAATGAGTAAGGAAATAATGCCAATAACCGGAAAGCTCAGCGCCTCACCAATCAGACTATCGCTAAACAATGAAAAACCAGCGTTACAAAATGCTGAAACTGAGTGGAAGACAGAGTAGAAAAGAGTCTGGTATAGGTTCCCGGTTTGGGGATACCAATAAAAAAATAGCACTATTGCGCCAATCGCTTCAAACAATAAAGTAAACGAAAAAATAAATTTCATCATGCTAAATGTTTCTTTTAGCCCAGAAGATGCATAAGATTCTTGAAGCTCCACACTTTCTGTAGAAGACATTTTTCGTTGAAGAAATAAAGCCAATAATGCTGAAAACGCCATGATTCCCAATCCCCCAATCTGAACGAGAACCAATATCACAGATTGGCCAAACGCACTAAAAAACGTCCCTGTATCCTGAACGATCAATCCTGTGACACATACGGCACTCGTAGCCGTAAAAACAGAATCCACAAAACTTATTTCTGTCTGGCCCTTCAAAGATATCGGGAGACTCAGCAGCAAGGAACCAATAAGAATGGTGAATCCAAATCCCATTAAAAATAATTGGGCTGGATTGAACTTAAGAATATTAAATAGGTGAACCACATACCGAACACGGCCAACCAACACAATAAGTAAAACAATTTGAATGGTTAATATACTAGAGAAAAAGGGTATATCTCTAAAAAACAAACCCAAAAGGGGAATAATCAAAGCCATGTCTAGGAAATGGGTTAAGATATATCGGGGTGACTTCTTTACAAACCAAATTCTTAAAAAAACATCGATCGAAAAATAATAAAAAATATATCGATGAATTTTAGCGAATAATTCTCTATTGACTTCCGTTAAATGAAAGCTAATTTCAAATACCAGTACGCACGTAATAAATAAACAAGCAAATACAGAGAAAAAATTCAGAATTTCTGTACCAAGTCGTTTCACCATAGGATCATTCTATTATAGAACACCATTTAAATCATGACCTCAATTTTTTCTTGATCTATTTCAGCCAAACTTTCCCATACTTTTATACAGTTCGCCTCTATAACTGAAGCAATATGATCGATAATAGACGTTTTTGGATACGCAATTAAGAAAGCGCTGTCTAATGATTGTAATGAAGTTTGTACCTGGTTAATCAGTGACTTTCCAATAGCCACAATCGATGCCGGTTTTATATTAAATTCCTTTGCAAATGCTTTCCAATGCTGTCCTCTAACATTTTTGATATCTTGCTCACCGCCAACATAGAAAGGGTGCTTACATATCATTTTGGGATAAACCTCCGTTGAGATTAAATCTGTAAAATATGAAAGAGAAACACCATTTTGAGTATGTGAAAAATGCACGCTTTTAGGGTTTGGATTCTTATTTCCGATAAGGAAATTAAATACTATCCACTGAATATAACGCCACTTATCTACAATGGGTGCCTGGCTACACTCCAAAAATGTTTTGTATAATTGATATGTCTTGATGGGTTTTTTGGTATCCCATATCCCTAAAAGTTGATTTAAATTCTCTTCATGAACGGTGTCATTCAGCTTAGTTTCTCGACCTACATAGATATGTCGAGGTGATGTATTGATGATAGTCGTTTCTGGCACCGATAAACCAACAGCGTTTCCAAGCCTCATGCAAAAAGCTTCATTTTCAACCCCATCTGGCAAATCGGGGCCATGATATTTAATACACCGCTTATTCGGAAGAGATATTTTTCGGTATTCTGATACATTTCGAATAGAAACAGCGCCGTAATTTGCGTTAAACTTTTCTAACAAAGAGAATATTTTTATTTCATTCATACGCGTATTGCCTGGCAAAAGATTTCCAAAATAGGCATTTACGCGATGGCCCTTATATTGATTTGATTGAAGAGGTAATAATATTGATAGCGGACTTGCATCATTATTTAATAGCCAGGATGGATCATACTGAAAAATGAGTTCGCCATCACTATGTATTTTAAGATTTCCTGAGAGATGTTGATTAAAAAACACAAATAGAGTTTTCGTCACCATGGGTTGTTTATTGAATGTTGACATTCAACCCTAACTGCTGACAAACATTAAATACTTTATCTATCTCAAGGGTTGCTTTTCCATTTTCTAGATCAGATAAAAACCGCGTACCTACATTACACATCCATGCGGTTTCTTTTTGAGTGAAACCAAACTCTTTTCGCCGCTTTTTAAATGTCATTCCAATTTCACGAACATTTTTTACATTTACAGGCATGGTTTTACCGTACGGGAATAATGGACACGATGATAATCAGGACTTTCTATTATAAATACTGGATTCTATATCAATTTTTCTGATTTTATCTAAGATGGTTCGCTGGGTTCTAAAATTAATTTTTCCTGATTCATATAAGCCTTTGTCCTTTTGGAATTGTTTAATGCCTCTTACTGTTTTTCCTCCCATTCTTCCATCTATATTGCCCACTTTGTATCCCAATATATTAAGTCCGCTTTGTATAAATGCCAAAGAAACCTGTTTTGCTGAAGTAATACGGGTCTCTCTCGTGGGAGGTGCCAGTTTTCCCTCTTCTTTACAATGTGCCACACCGGCTATACATATCAAGAAAAAAACCACCAAAAACCGCTTGCATTTCATTTGGGCATTACCTCCACCTCAATCTTAGTCACTATTATACACCCCCGATAATTAAAAACCTAACCTTACAATAACCCTTATCAAATCTCTCCGATGGTGATATAAGTAAGACTATGTTCAGACTAGTTGCCGAATGGAAAACTTACAAAGACACTCTAAAAGAAACACGCCGAACAACATTTTATGTAGTAGATACTCTGGAAACAATTTTAGTCGCTTTGTTGCTTGCTTTGTTGATCAGCAGATATGTGATAGGCACCTCTAAAGTTTTTTCTGGCTCTATGGAACCCACCATGATGGTGAAGGATAAATTGGTAGTAAATCGGTTTATTTATCGATTCAGAGACCCCAAAAGAAGCGCTATCATACTTTTCAAATCTCCGAGGAACGATGGTAAAGAATATGTAAAACGCCTCGTTGGTCTTCCGTCTGATACCATTGAAATTCGTCAGGGGGTTGTATTCATAAATGGTAATCAACATGTCTTTCCTGGGGTTAATGTGCAACGGGACCCTTACGATTTTTATGGGCCTGAAGTGGTTCCTGAAAATAATTATTTCGTTCTGGGAGATAATCGGGGTAATTCTTCGGATTCCAGAGTTTGGGGTTTTGTTCCTAGAAAAGACATTATTGGCAAGGCATTGTTTACCTTTTGGCCATTAAATCGCATACAAATTTTACAGTGATAACACTTATTATCAATGAAGAATCTCGAAAATTTAAAATACCACCAAAGAACTTAGAAGATTTACTTGTTCAATTAAGACTAAATCCTTTGCACGTTATTATTGAACTCAACCACTCTCTGTACAATGCACCTTCTTTTGCCGCTACTCCCGTCATTTCAGGAGACACCATTGATATCATTTATTATATGGGGGGAGGTTGAGCCTGGGGTATAGGTAAAATCAGGTTAATTGTGATATAATTATACTTGTTATTTTTCAAAAACATAAAGAGGAAAAGAACATGACACAATCAGGAGTCAAAATGTCTGGTAATTACGATGCAAAACAAATAAAGGTATTAGAAGGGCTTGAAGCTGTTCGGAAACGTCCGAGCATGTACATCGGCTCTACTGGAAGAAATGGTCTCAATCACCTTGTATTTGAAGTTGTAGATAATAGTATTGATGAAGCCATGGCTGGCCACTGTACTGTGATAGATGTCACGATAGAGCCCGACAACATCGTTACAGTCGTTGATAATGGACGGGGCATTCCTATTGATATTCACAAAGATAAAAACATACCTGCAGTAGATGTTGTCATGACCACTCTTCATGCTGGCGGTAAATTTGAAGGTGAGGGCTATAAAGTTTCGGGTGGTCTTCATGGTGTTGGCATTTCAGTTGTGAACGCCTTGTCTGAAGACCTAAATGTTGTTGTTTACCGAAATGGTCAAAAATATACGCAGTCCTTTTCTCGGGGAATCCCCAAAAATCCTCAGGGAACATATGAAAAAGTAGAGGGAAACGCTACGGGCACCACTGTTACATTCAAGCCAGATAGCACTATATTTGAAGACACAGAGTTTACATCCGAAATCATAGATCACAGATTAAAAGAGCTTGCCTTTCTAAATAAAGGCATTATCATTAACTTCAAAGATCTTCGTTACGAAACCCCCACAGAAAAATCCTATCAATTTGAGGGTGGTATCAAGTCATACGTTGAATCATTATGTGAAAACAAAACACCTTTATTTTCACCTCCAATGTATTTTAAGAAGCTACGAGACAAGTACGAAATTGAAGTATCTCTTCAATATGTTTCAGACTATTACGATGAGCAAGTGGTGACATTTGCGAATAACATTCGCACCAAAGAAGGGGGAACCCATCTTTCTGGCTTTAGAACAGCCCTGACGCGTGCGATAAATTCATTTGCGAAAAAGTTTGATTTACAAAAAGACAAAAAGACGTCCCTTACAGGGGCGGATTTGAGAGAAGGTCTTGTCGCTGTCATCAGTGTTCGTTTAGAGCATCCTCAATTTGAAGGTCAGACCAAGACAAAGCTCGGAAATTCTGAAGTAAAGGGAATTGTTGATTCTCTTGTTGATTCTGGGTTATCAGATTATATTGAAACAAATCCCAAAATTGGCCGTCTGATTGTACAAAAAGCAACGATCGCGCAACGTGTTCGGGAAGCAACGCGAAAGGCACAGGATCTTGCAAGGCGCAAAACGAGTTTAGAAAGCACCACTTTGCCTGGAAAGTTAGCTGATTGTTCAGAAAGAGATCCTGCTTTGTGTGAAATCTTTTTAGTTGAGGGAGATTCTGCGGGTGGTTCGGCCAAACAGGGGCGAGATCGAAATTATCAAGCTATCTTACCTCTGAGGGGTAAAGTACTGAATGTTGAAAAGGCCCGGCTGGATAAAATTCTAAGCAATGAAGAGATTCGGACAATGATCACCGCTATTGGACCTGAGGCTTTAACTGGATTTCGTGTAGATGACGACGAGGATATAGATACAGATCATCCAGAAAAAGAAGTGCCTTCTATTTTATCGAAATTGCGTTACCACAAAATCGTTATCATGACAGACGCGGATGTAGATGGGGCCCATATTCGAACGTTACTATTAACATTCTTTTTTCGTCATGCGAGAGAGCTCATTGAGGCAGGAGGGCTTTACATAGCGCAACCACCTCTTTATCTTCTCAAAAAGGGTAAAAATAAACAGTATGCCTACAACGATAAAGAGCTTGAAGCTTTCGCTGAAAAACATGGAAGAGAAGGGATCGGCATTCAACGTTACAAAGGGCTTGGAGAAATGAACCCAGATCAATTATGGGAAACCACAATGGACCCTGAGAAGAGAACCATGTTACAAGTCACCATAGAAGATGGAGAAGAAGCGGATGAAATATTCACATTATTAATGGGAAGTAAGGTTGAGCCACGTCGCGAATTTATTGAAAAATATGCTAAAAATGTTCGCTGGATTGATGTATAAGGAGTCGTTATGACAGAAGATCAAACACCATTATTTGAAGATCCACACGTAAAGCCAATAGGTATTGATGAAGAGATGAAAAATTCGTATTTGGAATATGCCATGTCTGTTATTGTTGGCAGAGCATTGCCTGATGTCCGAGATGGGCTCAAGCCTGTACATAGACGTATTTTGTACTCAATGTATGATTCAGGTTTTATTGCAGGCAGACCCTATAAAAAGTGTGCACGTATTGTTGGGGATGTATTGGGACGATATCACCCGCATGGTGATACAGCGGTTTATGATTCGTTGGTAAGAATGGCTCAGGATTTTTCGTTAAGATATCCCCTGATAGATGGGCAAGGAAATTATGGGTCTGTTGATGGTGATAATGCGGCTGCCATGAGGTACACTGAGGCAAGGTTTGCACGTATTACTATGGAAATGCTGGAAGATATCGATAAAGACACCGTTAAATTTACACCCAACTTTGATGAATCTTTGGAAGAACCGGCTGTGTTACCCTCAAAGTTACCTAATTTACTTTTAAATGGCGCATCTGGAATTGCTGTGGGTATGGCAACGAATATCCCACCGCACAATTTAAAAGAATTGGTTGATGGAATTTGCAGATTAATTGACAACCCGGAAACTGAAATATCAGAATTATTAACTATTATTAAGGGACCCGATTTTCCTACAGGGGGCGAGATTTGTGGTATTCAAGGTATTCAAAGTGCATATTTAACAGGACGGGGTATTATTACCATTCGGGCTATAACAAGTTTTGAAGATTCCAAAAAGAAAAATAAAACGGCTATTATTGTTCATGAAATTCCATACCAGTTAAACAAAGCCAATCTGATTATCAAGATTGCGGAGTTGGTGCAAGATAAAAAGCTTACTGGCATTTCAGATTTAAGAGATGAATCTGATAGAAAAGGACTCCGAATTTATATAGAATTGAAACGAGATGCACAGCCAGAAGTGGTTCTTAACCAACTTTTCAAGCATACTGCGCTTCAATCTTCATTTGGTATTAATATAGTAGCGCTAGTTAATGGTGTTCCCAAAACGCTTAATCTAAAAGAAGTGTTATCTCATTTTATTTTACATCGTAAAGAAGTCATTGTAAGGCGTACAAATTTTGATTTAAAGAAAACCGTAGACCGTTTACATATCTTAGAAGGTTTAAAAATTGCGTTGGGCCAGATTGATGCTGTCATCAAACTGATTAAAGCCTCAGAGAATACAGAAGTTGCCAGAAATGGACTCATATCTAATTTTGATTTATCTGAAAGACAAGCAAATGCGATTCTAGAAATGAGACTGCAAAGATTAACTGGTTTAGAGCAGGATAAAATTGAAAAAGAATTCAATGAATTGAAAGAAAGAAAAAAAGATTTGGAAAATATATTAAATACAGAGGATAGACAATTTACCATCATTAAGACAGAGCTTGCAGACATTAAGAAAAAATATGGAGATGACCGCAAAACAGTGATTGGAGATTCTGTAGGATCTATGGATATTGAAGATTTGATTCCTGAGCAAACGGTTGCAGTCCTTCTATCTAAGAAAGGCTTCGTTAAGCGGATGCCAGTGACACAGTTTAAAAGTCAATTACGTGGGGGAAGAGGCATCAATAGCATGACGACCCGCGAAGAAGACATTATTGATCAGATGTTCGTGACCAGCACGCATGATTACCTTCTGTGCTTTACCAACAGAGGTCGTACTTTTAAAATTAAGGTATATCAAATTCCAGAAGCATCCCGTCAAAGTAAAGGGGTATCTATATCGCATTTTCTTTCTCTTGATGACAATGAAACTGTAACCACAATTATACCCATCGAAAATTTTGATACAAACGATTTCGTATTTATGACGACCCAGAAAGGCATTGTGAAAAAAACATCTGTTCGCGCATTTATACACTTAAAAAATAGAGCCATCGTTGCCATTCATTTAGATGATGATGATAATCTAAAATGGGTCAAAAAGAGCTCTGGTGAAAAAGATATCATGCTTGTTACATCTGCAGGCATGGTCATTCGCTTCAGTGAAACTCAAGTACGACCTATGGGAAGAGCGACTAGAGGTGTACGGGGTATACGTATAAAACCACAAGATGTATTGGTCAGTATGGACGTCATTGATCCAGAAGAAGAAAAACTTCATTTACTCATTATTACGAACCATGGCTATGGTAAGAATCTGCGTATTGATGAATTCAAAGTGCAAGGTAGAAGTGGTATTGGTGTCAAGTCTATTAATTTCAGGAAAACGGTTAAAGATGACCACGTGTCAAATGCAATCATTGTTCAAAAAGAAAATGAAATTATGGTGGTTACTAAAAAAGGTACCATGTGCAGGCAACAAATATCCAAAATCTCTACTCAAAGACGCAGCTCACAAGGTGTTCGAATTGTAAAATTGGATTCCAAAGATAGAGTCATGGCTATTGCGCTTGTGTTAAAAGAAGATGAATCCACAATTGTTGAAGAAACAATAAATTAATTAGTTAACCGGAGGTCAAAAATGGCAGATTCACTGCAATGTATACATGGTATCGTTTGGGAAACATGTTCCCTATGTGCTTCAAAATCAAAAGCAGAGGTTAAAAAAGAGATTGATTCTCTTCACTCTAAAGATGATGGACAGGTTGTCTACGAAGAAGCTAGTCAGTCAGATGCAGAAACAGAAGTTGATCTCGACTACGATATAGATTAATCAATAATCGCTAACAATATTAAGTTTTTTCAATAAAAACAGTTCAACATCTCTTTGAACTGTTTTGAGAAATGATACTTTTTTATCCAGTGGATCAACGAGAATTGTATGACATCTGAGCCAGTTACCTAAAACAACGTCTCGGCTCATTTGATCCCCAATAACCACACATTTTTTAATATCTATATCATATCGTCCTACCATGTCCTTAATACTCCACACAAATGGTTTACATGCAAAATATATACCCGTTACACCTAACTGAATCGCTACTTTTTCTATGCGTCTTTTGGAAATATTATTGGATATTAGATATATCTTGAAACCCAAAGCCTTTGACCGATTGATCCAATTCAATTTCTGAAAACTTAATCGGGACTGAGTATAAGGTAAAATAGTATTATCAACATCCAGTAACATAATGGGATATTTTTGAACCAAAGTCTCCAGTTGAATATCCTCTACTTTTTCGCAGATGTCATTAGGAGTAAAAATGAATCTCAACACCGATGTATATTGGTTCAGAGATAATTTTAGCAAGGAGACTATTCTTTGCAGCATTTTGCTAGATTCTCCGAAAACGCACATATTCTATCGTAATGGACTTTCAAACTAACTGGATTTGCAACCAACCTTGCAGAAGAACGAAAGATAGTATCAATAATCTTTAAATTATTTTCCTTTAGTGTCTTTCCTGTTGCGGTTAAATCACAGATAACATCTGCCAAGCCTGTCATAGGGGCCAATTCAATGGCACCATACAAGTTGATGAGCTCTATTTTAAGTCCCCTATCTTGAAAGTAATTGACTGTTGATCTGGGATATTTTGTTGCAACAGTAAGATTTTGTGCCAATTGATTGGGCTCTATCTGTTCCATTCCAGCGAGAACAAGATCGCACCTTCCAAATTTCAAATCCAATAATTCAGCAATCGGGGGATCTTTTTCTAAAAGGACATCTTTCCCAACAATTCCCAAATCTGCAGCGCCACCTTGAACATATACAGGGACATCCCAAGGGCGAACTTGAAGTAGTCTAACACGATTAATATGATCCGTTGAAAATAGTTTCCTCGACGTTTGTAAATCAACATCAAATGACAATCCGATATCATTAAATAATAAGATTGTTTTTTCTAGCATGTAACCTTTTGAAACAGCAATGGTGAGCATCTGGGTCGTCATATTAAATCCCCCTATAGAGTTGCAAACGAGATAAATTCAAGGCAAACCCAACAGCTGGGCATGGGTAACCAAAATCCTGTATCAAGTTATCATACCTTCCCCCTGAACCGATTAAAAACCCCTTTTCAGATAGGTAGCATTCAAATATGATGCCCGTATAATAACCCAACTCTCTTGTAATACCCATGTTAAACGTAATATATTGATCCATTTTATTTTTCTTTAGGATTTTATAGACGTCCATAAGCGCATGATTGGAAGGTAATATATCGACACCCCCTCGCTTCGGAATATACCCTAAACCAACATAATCTTGTTTAATGAGAAGATCTTGATTTTTTTTAGTAAGATTCTTTTGAATATAGCCAATATCAATCCCAAAAGATGTATACCCTAATTTTAATAGGGCACTAATGCATACCATAATAACTTCAGCATCCGCTTCGGGGCCCTCCAAACCAATACACTCAATACCTGCCTGAAAAGATTCCATTTCAGTAACCACTTCCTGACCTGGAGAGCGGACAATGGGGCCATTGTAATACAAACGAATGGGCTTTTCCTCTTCTTTCATGCGATTTGCGACCAGCCTGGCAATGGGTGTTGTATGGTCAGGTCTTATAACCATAACGTCCCCGTTAGAATTCTTAAACGTTTCCACCCTCTTCTTCAATTGAGGCCCCATGCCCTTTTCAAGGGTCTTATAATACTCGATAGTGGGGGTGATGATCTGTTGATAATCCCACTTTTCAAATTCTGATTCAATTTTCCTCACGTTCTTTTTAAACTTGTTGGTTTCTGTTGGTGTAAAGTCTCTAACACCAAAGGGGGTAAAATTTCTCACTGATTTCTCCTGATTAAAATATACATAATTGTAATACACTCATCCTTTTAGGTCGATGTCTTGAGGATACCATTTTTTTAACTGGCTCATTACATTTTTAAAATTACCTTCAATAGTATAAAATTGGGACATCTCTTGAAGAAAATATTTTCGGTAAGATTTAGATAAAATTCTAGAGTCGAGAACAAAAACAGCGCCCTTGTCTTTTTGGGACCGAATGACCCGACCCAGCCCTTGCTTAAACTTTAAAACCGCTTTAGGCAAAATCACATCTTTAAATCCATTCCCACCATTTAATTCAATATCTATTATTTTTGCAGATATAATCGGGTCTGTAGGGACAGGGAAGGGCAGTTTTGGTATGATCACACAATTCAGAATACCCGGCAAATCAACGCCTTCCCAAAAACTATCCACTCCCATTAAAATAGAATGTGTATACTCTGACCGAAACCGCTCTAATATACTTTCCTTGGTCCCATGTACATGCTGACAATATACATTGAGTTGGGAATCTGACAGGGCGTTCTTTAATCTGTAATGAAGTTGTTTTAGGGCAGATAAAGATGTCATTAATACCAAGCTTTTCCCTCCAAAATAACGACATATCTTTGAAATTTTACCCACGATTTGGCTCGAATACTTAGAAGAGTCAGCGTATTCTGGAAGATCTGTTATGAACCCAGAAAACATCTGCTTTTTGTAATTATAATCTGATGGAAATGATTTAGCTATGATATTTTGATTCAATGTGTCTACCCCTAAAGTTGATTTGAAATAGTCAAAAGAACCACCCGTTGTTAAAGTTGCTGAAATACATAGAATAGACTCTTTTCTGGAAAATAATGCCTCATTTAAGAGTGGACCTACATTAATGGGCGCAGATATGAGTTTAACTTGTTGAAAATCTCTGGAGTGATTCGACTCGATCCAACTGACATACCCTGACTCTTCAGCCAATACAAACGTACATTCAGAAATCGTTTTAAGTAGCACTTGTTTTATTGTTGTTAGGGTATCTAACCAAATAGACCCTTTGGGCATTTTACCCAATAGCTCTATGAGATGGGTGACTTCCTCGATAATTTCCTCCATTTTCTGACGCCACTCCCCTATTATTATCATGATATCTTTCCAACTTTGTTTTGTTCTCAGTGCCCTGGACAATAAGATCATGGGATTCCCAGATTCATTTTGGTGATTGTTTGTTAAATAAATTTTCAACTCATGAAACATTCTATGATTCATTTTAACTGCATGACGTACCATTTCATTGAGGTGGCTAAGAACCGTTTGGACATCTGCTTTCAGCGCTATATTATCTAAATCACAGAGATATCTCCGAATTTCTTCAAGCAGAGAAGCATCATTTTTACTGTCAAGAATATGAAGATAATCTTTTACAGAAAAAAATGAAATTATTATTGAAAAACTTTGACTGGCCGTATCTTCAATACTATGGGCTTCGTCTAGCACCATAAACGCATCTGGCTTAAATATATCTGACCCTGCATTTAGATCAGACAACACAAGTGAGTGGTTTGTGATAATAACATCTACGTTCTTAGCCATGCGGCGAATTCGATTTACAAAACAAAATGAATCAAATGGACTTTTCTTGTTTGAGGCAAAGTCATAGTGCATTTTAGTATAAAACCGTGCGAATAAACTGGGATGAAGTTCATGCATATCTCCAAAAGGGGTTTTCAACACCCATGTTAATAACCCCAAAACCATTATATTTTCTGATGCATTTTCTTCTTCAATCGTTTGCATCAAAAGATGGTCAAATTTTTTAATATCAATGTAATTATTTTTACCCTTCAAGATAATGGCATTAAGTGAGGGAAATACGGCCTGAACTTTTTTCAGATCATGATAAAATATCTGGTTTTGAAGATGTTTTGTTTTGGTACTGATAATCAGCTGAGTATTTTTCTTTCTTGCCCAAAAAACAGAGGGTATCAAGTAGGCAATCGTTTTTCCATGCCCAGCACCTGCTTCTAACAAGCCATGAGAAGATGTAGAGAAGCATTCCAAAACGGTTTCTGCCAACTTTTTTTGAGAACTTCTTTCTTCAAAATGATCAAACTCATTCGCCAGAGTTGATCCTGGTGTAAAAAGAGAAAGGATATTGTCTTCATCAAAAGAGGTGCTATTATCTTTTTGGGTTGATTTTTTATACTTAGGTAGATAGCTTTTGTAATCTAAAGAGTGTGGCAATTCTTTTTTAAAATTCTCATTTATAAAGCGTTGCAACCCTTTTTTAGATTTGGGAAGTAACTGATTAACATAGTGGACTACAACGGGGTGTAAGGTGATATTTGAGGTAAAGTAATTGAGAATATTCGCCACGATTTGGGCATCGGACAGGGCCCGATGTCGATCTTTAAAAACCATATGGAATGACCGAGCAATCGCACCTAATTTATGGCTGGCGGTATCTGGCAAACAAATTAACGCAAGATCTTGCGTATCTAATGTCGCATGAGACATTGGAGGGTGGTCTATACGTTTTAGCTCTTTATTAATCATCCCAAAATCAAAATCCACATTATGAGCGACAAAGATATGATCCCCCATAAAATCCAAGAAAGAAGTCGATATTTCACTAAACGTGGGTGCTTTGTCCAACATTTCTGAAGAAATGCCGGTTAATTTTGAAACAAACGCTAAAACATCATGGTTGGGTTTAACGAGGGTTTCATACGTATCGATGATTTTACCGTCACAGACTTTCACAGCTCCGATTTCAATAATTTCATTTTCTTTAGGTGTTAATCCGGTGGTCTCAACATCTACACACACATAGGTCCTACTTGTCATTCTAAGTATTATACCTTACATGAAACAATTGAGGCAGAACCCATACAATGGTACACTAATTTTCCTGCGCGAGTGGCGGAACTAGGTAGACGCGCTAGACTTAGGATCTAGTGCCGCAAGGCGTGGGGGTTCGATTCCCTCCTCGCGCACCAATATTTCCAATATATTCCAAATTCTTTCGGTCACATACACGAGTATGCTCCCTTCAGGATTTGAACCATTTTGAAAATTTACTTCTAAAGTACTGTTTATCAACCCTTTCTTCATCATAACTTTAAGACACAACAATACGGTCTGTAACTCGTAAAAATAATACCCCTAACATGTTAATCTTAAGAATATTGAAAATCATGAGAAAGGAGGCAAGATGTCCCATTCGGTTCAGAAAACCACATCCAGTGAAAGTTCTGACAAAAAGAACCACTTTGGCCTATATATTCGTCAGTGTTGCGAGTGCATGAGAATTATTGAGGCCCATATACAGGAAATATATAATCAAGATGATTCTGAGTGTGTCAGTCATGGATACTGCCCATCCTGTTATAAGTTATTCCAAAACAATCGTCATAATCTAAAAATCTTAAAGAGCATTGAAGCGCTAGAAGGTAAGCACGGCACATTAAAAGTAGAATTAGATAGAATTGCGAAGAATATTGCAGAACAGAAGAAAAATCTGATTATTCTATCCCCACCAGAAAACATCCCCTCCCCCAAGAATCCTGCTTAAAACACCAAATATCCAATACAATATACCCCTGCAAGCCGAGCATATATCAGATGGTCATTCTTGGATGGACGCGTTGGCAAAAGACAACTGCTCAATAATACTTAATTTTAAAAGATACATGTTCCCACTATTTCAATAGTCCACGGAACAGATATTTATCTAAATATTGGGGTTTGATTTTTTTTCATTATTATTTTATACTCATTCTGTTTAATATATTTATACGATTATTAAACAAATTTTTAACTAGTGAGGTTTTTTATGACAGACAGTAAATTGAATGTATTTCCAAAAAGATGTTGTTTTATTTCGAAGAAAATTGTGGCTACTAGTAATAGTGATTTACAACCTCCTCCAGTTGTCATCCCAGCAGCTATTCCAGATAATATTGTTCATCTTCTATCTCCAAAGACTGCAGAAGTTGTCGATATTCTTGAATCATTTGTTGATAGTTCAACCGCCAAAACAAATGGCGATAGAAAACGTAAACCAGAGGGGAATGAAATGGGACATCCTAGACTTAAAAAAACAAAGTACGCAACAGTGCACGTAATCAACGGTAGAAACCACTATACCCAACAAGAGGGGGAAACTTGCATACCTGGGGATAAATGTAATTTTCTAATTAGAGCGAAAAACTATATATATACCGAAAATATTCTTAATCATTTGAAAAGTAATTCACATCCAATCGAACCTTGTAAGCATTCGAAATGCTATGCCTTTGGAAGGCTTGCAGCCAATGGGAACCGACTGGATGATCAGATTCATGTTCAGATTTATACTCATGATCATTATGTACCTGTGGAAGAAGAGGCGAGTAGTAGTAATTAACCCAAGAAATGGGAATAATTATTTTATTTAATTTTTAATCGATTTTTATGATGTAATCAACTATATTATTAAAGACTTCAACGCATCTTTCAAAGAAATAAATCAGAAATAATAATAAAGAGAGGTAAATAATGAAAAATATTAAATTAATTTCAAAATAAATTTTTTCGAACGTAGAAAGCTCTATAACCGTTCAAAAAGGACATAGCAAGAAAAAGACCGATTGTAGATACGATAGTAGTAATGATTGTTCTTTTGTGAAAAAGTTCTTAGCACAGGATTATATTCATTCCGTCATGACTCATCTAGGGAAATTTCTTCACCCAACTTCTACTGTAGAGTGTAAATATGGTGATGAATGCACTACCTACATAAGGGCATTAAAAAACAGTCCTGAAAAAGATCCAATATATGATCAATGCCATGCTTCACTTTTCACGCATGATGGTCCAAAAAAGAGTCAAGGGAAACAGGAAGGACCATTTAATATACACGGACATCCGCCAGGACACTCTTCTTCTTTAGCAATTGCACCGGTACTCACAACTGCCTCTCCACATCCATTCGGGCATTCTGTAGGATATGGTGGACATAGCGTGCTTGTACCTACAGGTGCAGGCCATAAGAAATACCAAAAAGAACATACACACCCTGCCGTTACACATCCCGATGAAGATGCAGCCATGGCGATGGTGCAACATCACCCTCCTAAAAAATATAAGCAGCATCATCAACAAGCTTTCACCCAAATGTTCGGTGGCCAACACGGCGGAGCTCCTATGATGGGTGGTGGCGGTAATGTTATGATGAAAGCCGTTTCCTTCAAACAAGGGGTTCTTCCAAATGGTCTGCATGCTCAACAAGCCACTCAGCAAGTAACCATACTTACAGGTGGAAATAGTGGTGGCTTTACAGTGCCGTATCCGAAACATCACTCTACACCACAACCTTCTCCTCAACCTTCTCCTCCAGAGTATCCAAAGTCCCCATCTCATTCCCAACTTATTCCACATGGACAAGAGTTTGAACATGCTACCCCAATGTCGTCTAATTCTAACCTTCCAAAAACAGACGGTGCAATGAATAAGGAACTAATTGAACAGTATAAAGCAGCAGCTGAATTGCGTTATGCAGATGTGGTTGAGTTAGAGGAATGCAGATATAAAGAAAAATGTAACTGGTATGTCCAATTTAGAGCCTATCACTATACGCATGATGGATTATCGCATTTCCAACGTTTTAGGCACCCTCATATTCCTTGTCGCCACGCAACTGGATGTACTGCTTACAACCGTATGCAATTTAATGGTAAGCGTATGGATGATAAGTGTCATAATATACTTTACACACATAAGCCTAACGCTGTGTAGCCGCTAATGATAAACTACCCAAGGCTGGGACCAAAACAGGTTTGAAAATTAATCAGGTCCCATCAGCTTTGGGTAGTTAGCATGCGTTCATAATTTATTGAAATTAAAAACATGAGGTGAGATATGAGAAAACAAACACTACAACAATGTACACAATTAATATCTAAATAAATTCTAGCTTTTACTCCTAAACGTAAAGATTTTCCACAACAAAAAGTTGCTGAGGTAAATCAAAAAACAAATCAACATAAAGAAGACTGCCGATATAAAGATAAATGTAACTGGTTAGTTCATATGAAAAACTATATTTACACTCATGATGGTCTTAATCATTTTAGACGATTTGATCATCCAACTGAAGAATGTAAACACGGAAAAGGCTGCTATGCTTTTGTACGATTAGGCAACAAGGGAGAGCGATTGGATGATATGTGTCATGCATAAATATACACACATTATGAGGAAGGAAAGCAACAAAGCAATTCAGCATAATTACTGGTTTTTTAATTGATTCAATTGCACTATTGAATTTTTTAATGTTCATAGTGTATATAAATTATATTAATTGATTTATTTGCAAAACTTTACTATAATTTATTTGGTTCAATACTGTTTTTAATAAATGGTAAAAATAATTTAAACTTGAGGTGCATTATGAAAAATAACTGGCAAAATACGCAACAGAAATCTACATCATTTATTATGAAGAAAATTGTTGCTACAACAAATGCGACGATAACAACTTTATCCCCAAACCATGGATATGAGCACGACTCACCACCTACTTATGCTGCTTATAAGGAGCCCCCTGCACCTAAGCCGGGTGGTGCTGGACATGTCACGATGAAGGCCGTATCTTATCCAAACGGTGTCGGTGTGCATGCCAAGCAAGCCGCGCAACATCTGACGATGCTTACAGATGGAACAGGCGGTTTTACGATACCTGCTTTACCAAAGAAAAACACTAACCTAGTACCCCCTGCGAATAGAGAAGAATGCCGATATAAAGATAAATGTAACTGGTTAGTTCATATGAAAAACTATATTTACACTCATGATGGTCTTAATCATTTTAGACGATTTATTCATCCAACTGAAAAATGTAAACACGGAAAAGGCTGCTATGCTTTTGTACGATTAGGCAACAAGGGAGACCGATTGGATGATTTGTGTCATGCACAGATTTACACACATAAATCGTAAGGAAACAACAAAGCAGTTTAGCAGAATTACTGGTTTTTTAATTGATTCTTTTGCAAAACTTTACTGCAATTTATTTGGTTCAATGCTGTTTTTAATAAATGGTAAAAATAATTTAAACTTGAGGTGCATTATGAAAAATAACTGGCAAAATACGTAACAGAAATCTACATCATTTATTATGAAGAAAATTGTTGCTGCAACAAGTGCGATGATAATAGATTCAAACCCACTTTTTTGTAATTTGCTTCAAATGCAAGGACCTCTAGGTATAAATAGTTATACCCCATGGGATTCTTCTTCCCTGGCCATCGCACCCATGCTTTCCACTATCCTTCCGGACCCATTCGATTCTGTGCTTGTGCCTACAGATGCGAGTCATAAGAAATATCTTCAACAACATCATGACCACCCTCCACCTAAAAAACCCAAAATACATCAACCAGCATTCACCCAAATGTTCGGTGGCCAACACGGTGGGGCCCCTATGATGGGTGGTGGTGGAAACGTCATGATGAATACCTTACCTTCCGATTTTCTATCTGACAGTATGCATGCCCAGCAAGCCATACAACAAGTGACGCTCTTTGGAGAAGGAGAAGGAGAAGGAGAAGGAGAAGGAGAAGGAGAAGGAGAAGGCTATTTTACGATGT